>DATCZX010000213.1:0-13005 GCA_036525695.1 Gammaproteobacteria bacterium
GAGGTGAGCAACCCGGAGGGCGTGCTGCTCGCGCGCCTCGGCGAGGGCGACCAGTTCGGCTACCGGGCGCTGCTGCGCGGCGGCCGGATCGAGAACCGGGTGGTCGCGCTGGAGGACGTGCTGATCTACCTGCTGCCGGTCGTCGAGATCGACGCGCTGTGCGAGAAGCACCCGCAGATCGCCTACTTCTTCGGCGTGCTCGGCAGCGAGCGGCTGCGCGTCGCGGTCGAGCAGCGGGCCCAGGTCCAGGGCGGCGATGACCATTCGCACACGCTGAACCTGATGACCACGCCGGTGCGCCAGCTGCTGAAGCGCGAACCGGTGACCGCCAGCGCAGACATGCTGATCTGCGCCGTCGCCGAGAAGATGAGCGCGCAGCGGGTGTCGTCGCTGCTGATCACCGAGGGCGACCGGCTGATCGGCATCGTCACCGACCGCGACCTGCGCAACCGGGTGCTGGCGCGGCGCATCGACTGCGACTCGCCGGTCGGCGAGGTGATGACCCGCAACCCGCTGTCGGTGCAGGTCGGCGACTTCGCCTTCGAGGCGATGCTGCTGATGGCGCGCAAGAACATCCACCACCTGCCGGTGCTCGACGGCACCCGGGTCGCCGGGATGATCACCGCGACCGACCTGACCGAGCGCCAGGCGGCGTCGGCGGTCTACCTGGTCGGCGACATCTACAAGCAGTCGTCGGTCGAGCGGCTGCGCGAGGCGACCGCGAAGATCCCGCAGCTGCTGGTCAGCCTGGCCGCGGCCAAGGCCACCGCGCAGAGCGCGGGCCACGTGATCACCGCGCTCGGCGACGCGGTCACCGTGCGCCTGCTGCAGCTCGCCGAGCAGCGCCTGGGTCCGCCGCCGGTGCCCTACGCCTGGGTCGCCGCCGGTTCGCAGGCGCGCAACGAGCAGACCGCCAAGTCGGACCAGGACAACTGCCTGGTGCTCGACGACGCCTACGACCCGGAGCGCCACGGCGACTACTTCCGCGCGCTGAGCAAGTCGGTCTGCGACGGCCTCGACGCCTGCGGTTACATCTACTGCCCGGGCGAGATGATGGCGATGACCGACGAGTGGCGCCAGCCGCTGGCCACCTGGAAGGGCTACTTCGACAAGTGGATCGACACCCCCGAGCCGAAGGCCCTGATGCTCACCTGCGTGTTCTTCGACCTGCGCTGCGTCGGCGGCAGCCAGGAGCTGTTCCAGCAACTGCGCCACTACGTGCTGGAGCAGTGCCGCGGCAAGAGCATCTTCCTCGCGCTGATGGCGCTGAACGCGCTGTCGCACCAGCCGCCGCTCGGTTTCTTCCGCAACATCGTGCTGATCCGCGGCGGCGAGCACGACCACACCTTCGACCTGAAGCACAACGGCATCATCCCGATCGTCGACCTGGCGCGTGTCTACGCGCTGTCGGTCGGCGTCGAGGCGGTCAACACGCAGGAACGCCTCGCCGCGGCGCAGGCCGCCGGCGGGCTCAGCAGCGAGGGGGCGCAGGACCTGCGCGACGCGCTCGAGTTCGTCAGCCAGGTGCGCATCCAGCACCAGGCGCGGCAGATCCGCGCCGGCGGCAAGGCCGACAACTTCATGTCCCCGGACGATCTCTCGGCGTTCGAGCGCAGCCACCTGAAGGAGGCCTTCTCGGTGGTGCGGACGATGCAGGAGGCGCTCGCGCAGCGTTTCCAGACCAACCGCTTCGGCTGAGCCCGGGCGCGTGAGCTGGGCGCACGCGGCGGTGATGGCGCTGCGGCGGCAGTGGCTGGCGCGGCGGGCGCGCCCCGGAGCGCTGCGCGACTGCCTCGTCCACGCGGCCGCGGACCGCCGGCGGCGGTGGGACGCGGTCGAGTACCTGGTGCTCGACTTCGAGACCACCGGCGTCGACGCCGGCAGCGCCGAGATCCTCAGCGCCGGCTACCTGCTGATCCGTGCCGGCGCGATCCACCTCGACAGCGCGCGCCACCGGCTGGTGCGCCCGCAGGGCGCGCTGACCGCCGCCACCGTGGTGATCCACGGCATCACCCATGACCGTTCGGCCGAGGGCGAGGCGCTGGCCGCGGTGGTCGACGAGCTGCTCGCGGCGCTGGCCGGGCGGGTGCTGGTCGGGCACCACGTCGCCACCGAGCTGGCCTTCCTCTCCGCCGCCTGCCGCGCGGTGCACGGGACCGGGTTCGCCGGGCCGGCGATCGACACGCTGGAGCTCGAGGCGCGCTGCTGGCGTCGACGGCAGGCGCGACCGCGGCGCGGCGAGCTGCGTCTCGGCGGCGCGCGGGCGCGGCGCGGCCTGCCGCGCTACCGTGCCCACGATGCCCTGGTCGACGCGCTGGCCACCGCCTGCGCCAGGAACAGCTCGGCGCGCCGCGGCTCGGGGAGTTGCTCTACCGGGGCTGAGGCGGGGTCCGCTCCGGCGCCGGCGGCGGATGCGCGACAGCCGGCAGCTGGGGGTGCCCGGTGACGCGCGGCGCCGGCCTAGAACTTCTTCTTCTTCTCCTTGCCGGCGTCGGCCTTGTCCAGGCCGAGCTCGACCATCAGCACGTTCTGCACCAGGCGGCGGCCGGCACCGCGCGCGCTGAACATCAGGAACAGCGCCTGTGCGCCGAACACGAACATGTAGGAGAGCGCCAGCGCCGGGTTGACCTCCCCGTTCAGCGGCCAGCTGAGCAGGAAACCGGCCAGGAACAGCAGCGCCGCGAGGTAGAGGTCGCGCAGCACGTGCCAGCCGGCCACCGAGCCGCCGATCACGTCGACCGCGGCGTGCTTGTCGAGCAGGCGGCGGAAGGTGCGGTACTGGACCTCGGGCGAGTAGGCCGAGTCCTTGATCTCCGGGTAGCGCCTGAGCAGCGGCTTGCGGTCGAAGGGCGGCTCCTTGAGGCTGTAGAACGCCTCGTGGCCGGGGTGCGCGTAGGGGCCGCCGGAGTAGACCAGGCGGGTCTTCAGCGCCGGGCCGAGGCGCGCCAGGCCGAAGTAGCCGATGGCCGCCAGCGCCACCACCAGCCCGGCGACGATGTCGATCCGCGGGCGCGCCTGGGCCCAGCCGCGGAACGCCAGCTCGAGCGTGTCCAGGCCGACCGGCAGGTGCAGCAGGAACAGGAACAGCAGCGCGGCGTTGATGCCGCAGAACAGCCCGAGCAGCAGTCGGTGGTAGCCCGGGGTCTTCGCGGTCGGGGTGTCGCTCATCGGCGGGGGTGCTTCGCTGGCGGTGTCGGTCGGCCTATGTTCCACGATTTGCCCGGGTGCGGCCAGCCGCGCGGCATGCCCGGGGCCCTCAGCCGTGCAGCGCCGCGGCGAGGTCGTCGCGCAGGTCGGCGAACGCCTCGATGCCGACCGACAGCCGCAGCAGCCGCTCGCCGATGCCGAGCGCGGCGCGCGTCGCCGGGTCGACCTTGGCGTGCGAGGTCAGCACCGGCGCGCTGATCAGCGACTCGACCCCGCCGAGACTGACCGCGGGCCGCACCAGCCGCAGCCGGCGCTGGAAGGCCACCGGGTCCGCCGCGCCGGGGGCGAGTTCGAACGACAGCATGCCGCCGTAGCCGCGCATCTGCCGCGCGGCGACCGCGTGCCCCGGGTGCCCGGGCAGGCCCGGGTAGTGCACCGCGGCGATGCCCGGCTGCTGCTGCAGCCACTCCGCCAGCGCCTGCGCGTTGGCGTTCTGGCGCTCGACGCGCAGCGCCAGGGTCTTCAGGCTGCGCTCGAGCAGGTGGCAGGTCTGCGCGTTGACGCTGCCGCCGTAGTCGATCGCGGTGGCGCGGACCCGCGCGACCAGCGGCGCGTCGGCGAGCAGCGCGCCGAGGCAGAGGTCGCTGTGGCCGCCGAGGTACTTGGTCGCGCTGTGCACCACGGCATCGCAGCCGAGCGCGAGCGGGTTCTGGTTGAGCGGCGAGGCGAAGGTGTTGTCGACCACGCTCAGCAGCCCGTGTTCGCGGGCCAGCGCGGCGACCGCGGCGAGGTCGGTGATGCCGAGCAGCGGGTTCGACGGCGTCTCCAGGAACAGCAGCCGGGTCTGCGGCGTCAGCGCCGCGGCGAGCGCGTCGGGCTCGCCCGGCACCAGCGCGTAGCCGATGCCGAGCCGGGTGAACTGCGCGGTGACGAAGTGGTGGGTGCCGCCGTAGATGTCGCGCTGCAGCACCGCGTGGTCCCCCGGGCGCAGCAGCGCCAGCAGCGTGGCGGCGATCGCGGCCATGCCGGAACTGAACAGCAGGCCGGCCCCGGCCTGTTCCAGCGCGCACAGCCGGGCCACCACCGCGGTCTGGTTCGGCGTGTTGAAGTAGCGCGGGTAGACCGGTTCGGGCCGGTCGAGGTAGGCGAACGCCGAGGAGGGTTCGATCGGCGTGTTGACGCCGTCGCCGGTGCAGCGCTCGTCGGGGTCGCCGTGGACGCAGAGGGTGGCCTGGTGCATCGGGATGGGTGCCGTCGTGGATCGGCGGCGACTATAGCACCGCGGTGGCGCCGGGGCAGGCGTCGCGGCACGGGCTGCTAGACTCGCGGCATGCCGACGCGCCACCGACTGCCGCTGCCACCCCACGCCACCTGCCGCGCCGGCCGGCTGCCGGCGGGCTGCCGCTGATGGGCCCGCTCGCCGGGGTGCGCGTGCTCGACCTGTCGCGGGTCCTGGCCGGGCCGTGGTCGGGGCAGATCCTCGCCGACATGGGTGCCGACGTGGTCAAGGTGGAGCGCCCGGGGGCCGGGGACGACACCCGCCACTGGGGGCCGCCGTACCTCGCCGACGGCGCCGGCCAGCCGACCGGCGAGGCGGCCTACTACCTGGCCACCAACCGCAACAAGCGCTCGGTGACCATCGACCTCGACACGCCGCAGGGCGCCGGGCTGGTGCGCGACCTGGCGGGCCGGGCCGACATCCTGCTGGAGAACTTCAAGGCCGGCGGGCTGGCCAAGTACGGCCTCGATTACGCCGCGCTGGCCCGGCTCAACCCGCGCCTGGTCTACTGCTCGATCACCGGCTTCGGCCACAGCGGGCCGTACCGCGATCGCCCGGGCTACGACTTCATGATCCAGGGACTCGGCGGCCTGATGTCGGTCACCGGCGAGGCCGACGGGGAGCCGGGCGGCGGGCCGCAGAAGGCCGGCGTCGCGCTCGCCGACGTGCTGACCGGCCTCTACGCGACCATCGCCGTGCTCGGCGCGCTGCGCCACCGCGACCTGACCGGCGAGGGGCAGCAGGTCGACCTCGCGCTGCTCGACGTGCAGGTCGCCTGCCTGGCTAACCAGGCGCTGAACTACCTGGTCTCCGGCGAGCCCCCGCGGCGACTCGGCAACGCCCACCCGAACATCGTCCCGTACCAGGTATTCGCCGCGGACGACGGCCACCTGATCGTCGCGGTCGGCAACGACGCGCAGTTCCGCCGCCTCTGTGCGCTGCTCGGCCAGCCGGAGTGGGGCAGCGCGGAGCGCTACGCGACCAACGCCGCGCGCGTGCGCCACCGCGACGAGCTGGTGCCGCGGCTGGAGGCGTGCTTCGCCACGCGCGGCACCGACGCGTGGCTGGAGGCGCTGGAGCAGGCCGGCATCCCGTGCGGGCCGATCAACACCCTCGACCGCGTCTTCGCCGACCCGCAGGTGGCCGCGCGCGGCCTGCGCGTCGACCTGCCGCACCCGCTCGGCGGCACGGCCCCGGGGGTGGCCAGCCCGCTGCGCTTCTCGGCCACCCCGGTCGAGTACCGCGCCGCGCCGCCGCTGCTCGGCCAGCACACCGCGGAGGTGCTGGCCGACTGGCTCGGGCTCGACGCGGCGGCGATCGCGGAGCTCGAGGGGCTCGGCGTGGTCTGAATCGGGGTGATGCCGAAGTTCCGCCTGCTCGCCGCACTCAGCCTGCTCGTTGCCGCCAACGCCGCGGACGCCGCGCCGCTGCAGTTCACCAGTCCGCCGACCCGCGCCACGCTGGTCGAGCTCTACACCTCGGAAGGCTGCAGCAGCTGCCCGCCGGCCGACCGCTGGCTCAGCGGCCTGCGCGACGACCCGCGGCTATGGCGCGAGCTGGTGCCGGTGGCCTTCCACGTCGACTACTGGGACGCGATCGGCTGGCCCGACCGCTTCGCCCGTGCCGAGTACAGCCGGCGCCAGCGCGACTACGCGGCGCAGGGCCTGCTCGGCAGCGTCTACACGCCGGGCTTGGTGGTCGCCGGGCGCGAGTGGCGCGGCTGGTTCCGGCGCCCGCAGCTGCAGCTCGCAGCGGCCGTGCCGGCCGGGCTGCTGCAGCTGGAGGTCGACGGCGAGCGCGTCACCGCGCGCTACCGACCCGCCGCGGCCGAGGCGACGACGGGAGCGCTGACCCTGCACCTGGCGCGTCTCGGCTTCGACCTCGAGAGCCGGGTCAGCGCCGGCGAGAACCGCGGTGCCACGCTGCGCCACGACTTCGTCGTCCTCGGCCACGCCAGCGTGCCGCTGCAACCCGCCGGCGGCCGCTTCGCCGCCGAGTCGCTGCTGCCGCCGGCGTCGACCCCGAGCGCGCGCCAGGCGGTCGCCGCCTGGGTCAGCGGCACGGCCAGCCCGGAGCCGCTGCAGGCGCTCGGGGGGTGGCTGCACCGCTGAGCCGGCCCGGCCCGGGGATGCCGCCCGGTCGACCCGGTCCGGGTTGCCCGGGGTCAAGACCTGTGCTGCGGTGCGGGGTACAATCGCCTTTTTTTCGCCACAGCTGAAAGCCGCGGCCGACCGGGGGTCGCGCGGCCAGGGAGAGAGACGATGACCGAACGCGTGACCGTGGGTGGGCTGCAGATCGCCAAGCCGTTGCATCAACTGATCGCCGGCGCGGCGCCCGGGACCGGGGTCGAGCCGGCCGCCTTCTGGTCGGCGCTGGAGACCCTGGTCAGCGACCTCGGGCCGAAGAACCGCGCGCTGCTCGAGCGGCGCGACGCGCTGCAGGCGCAGATCGACGCCTGGCACCTCGAGCGCCGCGGCCAGCCGCACGACGCCGCCGCCTACAAGGCGTTCCTGCAGCAGATCGGCTACCTGGTCCCCGAGGGCGACGACTTCGCCGTCAGCACCGCGAACGTCGATCCCGAGATCGCCACCATCGCCGGCCCGCAGCTGGTGGTGCCGGTGAGCAACGCGCGCTTCGCGCTGAACGCCGCCAACGCCCGCTGGGGCAGCCTCTACGACGCCCTCTACGGCACCGACGTGATCGGCGAGGAGGAGGGCTGCGAGAAGAGCGGCGGCTACAACGCCAAGCGCGGCGCCAAGGTCATCGCCGAGGCCGCGGCGTTCCTCGACCGCAGCGCGCCGCTGGCCCAGGGGCGGCACGCCGAGGTCACCGCCTACGCGGTGGTCGACGGCGCGCTGCAGGCGACGCTGGCCGACGGCACGCGCACCGCGCTCGCCGACCCGGCGCAGTTCGCCGGCTACAACCAGGCCGACGGCCGCCTGGGCTCGGTGCTGCTGGTCCGCCACGGCCTGCACGTCGAGATCCAGATCGACCCGACGCACGTGATCGGCAAGCAGAGCCGCGCCGGGGTCAAGGACCTGGTGCTGGAATCGGCGATCACCACGATCCAGGACTGCGAGGACTCGGTCGCCGCGGTCGACGGCGAGGACAAGGCGCTGGTCTACGCCAACTGGCTCGGGCTGATGCGGGGCGACCTGTCGGCGACCTTCGACAAGGGCGGCAAGCAGCTCGAGCGCGTGCTCAACCCGGACCGCGAGTACACCGCGCCGGACGGCTCGCGACTGACGCTGCCGGGGCGCAGCCTGCTGCTGGTGCGCAACGTCGGTCACCTGATGACCAACCCGGCGGTGCTCGACGCCGCCGGCAACGAGATCCCCGAGGGGATCCTCGACGCGCTGGCCACCGCGTACATCGCGCTGCACGACCTCAAGGGCGACGGCCGCTTCCGCAACTCGCGCAGCGGCAGCATGTACATCGTCAAGCCGAAGATGCACGGCCCGGACGAGGTCGCCTTCACCTGCGAGCTGTTCGGCCGCGTCGAGGACGCGCTCGGCCTGCCGCGCAACACGCTGAAGGTCGGCATCATGGACGAGGAGCGGCGCACCACGGTCAACCTCAAGGAGTGCATCCGCGCCGCCCGCGAGCGGGTGATCTTCATCAACACCGGCTTCCTCGACCGCACCGGCGACGAGATGCACACCTCGATGGAGGCCGGGCCGATGCTGCGCAAGGGCGACATGAAGGGCGCGCCGTGGATCCTCGCCTACGAGGACTGGAACGTCGACGTCGGCCTCGCCTGCGGGCTGCGCGGCAAGGCGCAGATCGGCAAGGGCATGTGGGCGATGCCGGACGAGATGGGGGCGATGGTCAAGGCCAAGAGCGGACACCCGCAGGCCGGCGCCAACTGCGCCTGGGTGCCGTCGCCGACCGCGGCCACGCTGCACGCGATGCACTACCACGAGGTCGACGTCGCCGCGCGCCAGGCCGAGCTCGCCGCCGGCGGGCGGCGCGCCAGCCTCGACGCCATCCTGACCATCCCGGTCGCCGCCGCCCCGAACTGGTCCGCGGAGGAGAAGCAGCAGGAGCTGGACAACAACGCCCAGGGCATCCTCGGCTACGTGGTGCGCTGGATCGACCAGGGCGTCGGCTGCTCGAAGGTGCCGGACATCAACAACGTCGGCCTGATGGAGGACCGCGCGACGCTGCGCATCTCCAGCCAGCACATCGCCAACTGGCTGCACCACGGCATCGTCACGCGCGAGCAGGTCGAGGCGACCTTCCGCCGGATGGCGGCGGTGGTCGACCTGCAGAACGCCGGCGACCCGGCCTACACGCCGATGGCCCCGGCCTGTGACGGCATCGCCTACCAGGCGGCGCTGGACCTGGTGTTCAAGGGGCGCGAGGTGCCGAACGGCTACACCGAGCCGACCCTGCACGCGCGGCGGCTCGAGCTCAAGGCCGCGCAGGGCTGACCCCGATGCTGCCCGCGCGGGGACGGCCCGGTCCTCGCGCGGGCGTGCTGCTGTCGCTCGCCCTGCTGGTGCTGCTGAGCGCCGGCTGCACCGCGCTGCCGGAGGGCCTCGAGCCGGTGCGCGGTTTCGAGCTCGAGCGCTACCTCGGCCGCTGGTACGAGATCGCCCGCCTCGACCATCGCTTCGAGCGCGGCCTGAGCCGGGTCACCGCCGACTACGGCCGCCGCGACGACGGCGGCATCCGCGTGCTGAACCGCGGCTACGACGCGGCCGCCGGCAGCTGGAAGGAGGCCGAGGGGAAGGCCTACTTCCTCGGCGCCGGCGACGTCGGCTCGCTGAAGGTCTCGTTCTTCGGCCCGTTCTACGGCGGCTACCACGTGCTCGCGCTGGACCCGGAGTACCGCTGGGCGCTGGTCGCCGGGCCCAGCCGCGACTACCTGTGGATCCTCGCCCGCGAGCCGGAGCTCGACCCGGCGGTGCGGGACGCCCTGGTCGGACAGGCCGCGCGCGCCGGCTTCCCGGTGCAGGGCCTGATCAGCGTGGCCCACTGACGGGCGCCCGGCAGGCGCCGGCCGCTCGAGGCACGGCGGGTGGCTCAGGGCGCCGGGGGCGCGAGGCGCGGGGCGAAGCGCAGCACCAGGTAACCGAGCACCGCGGACAGCGCGGTGCCGGCGAGGATGCCCAGGCGGTCGTCGACGGCGTAGTCCGGCCCGCCCTGCTCGAAGGCCAGCGAGCCGATGAACAGGCTCATCGTGAAGCCGATCCCGCACAGCACCGAGGTGCCGTAGACCTGCAGCAGCGTCGCGCCGTTCGGCAGGCGCGCCCAGCCCAGGCGGATGGTGGCCAGGGCGAAACCGAACACGCCGAGCTGCTTGCCGACGAACAGGCCGAGCGCGATGCCGAGCGGCACCGGGTCGGCCAGGCGCCCGAGCGACATCCCGGCCACCGAGACGCCGGCGTTGGCGAAGGCGAACAGCGGCAGGATCAGGAACACCACCCACGGGTGCAGGGCGTCCTCGACCTGCCGCCCGAGCCCGACCGTGGCCTCGGGATGGGCGGGCTCGCTGGGGATGAAGAAGGCCAGCGCGACGCCGGCCAGGGTCGCGTGCACGCCGGACTTCAGCACCGAGACCCACAGCACCAGGCCGATGACGAAGTAGGGCCCGAGGTTGCGCACGCCGAGCCGGTTGAGCAGCAA
The DNA here is from genome assembly GCA_036525695.1 of Gammaproteobacteria bacterium. GTDB lineage: Bacteria > Pseudomonadota > Gammaproteobacteria > QNFN01 > QNFN01 > DATCZX01. Next base: position 10,058 of record DATCZX010000213.1, read on the forward strand.
CAGCAGCACCAGGCAGCTGGCGGCGATCGCCAGCGACAGCGTCGACAGGTCGGCGGTGTAGAACAGCGCGATGATGATGATCGCGCCGAGGTCGTCGATGATCGCCAGCGACAGCAGGAACAGCTTCAGGCTGCGCGGCACGCGCGAGCCGAGCAGCGCGAGCACGCCGAGGGCGAAGGCGATGTCGGTGGCCGCCGGGATCGCCCAGCCGCGCAGCGCGACCGGGTCGGCGTGGTTGATCAGCGCGTAGATCCCCGAGGGCACGACGATGCCGCCCACCGCGGCGATCCCCGGCAGGATCACGTTGCGCGGGTCGCGCAGCTCACCGGCCAGCACCTCGCGCTTGAGCTCCAGGCCGACGACGAAGAAGAACACCGCCATCAGGCCGTCGTTGATCCACAGCAGCAGCGGCTTGGCGATCTCGAGCTGGCCGACCTGGACCACCACCGGGGTGCCGAGCAGCGCGTCGTACCACGGCTTGGCCGGCGAGTTCTCGGCCAGCATCGCCAGCGCCGCGGCGATCACCAGCAGGATGCCAGGGGTCGCCTCGTGGTGGAGCAGGCGGTTGACGAGCGGTCGCATGCGCGATCTCCTCTGCAGCTGGGTAACGGCGTCTCGCTTGGCGCGGGGTGCCGGTGAGGCTGCGCCCGGGCAAGCCTAGCACCGCCCCCGGCTGAACCGGCAAGAGCGGGCATACCTGACCTAGACAGTCGGTATTTAGTTGACTTGTGGCAAGGTCACGCCCGGTGTGCCTTGATCATAATCACTCATCCGTTCGTTGGTCAGGCTGCCCGATTTGCCTGGCCGGCCAACTTCGGCTAATAGCTTACCCCGTGTCCGGTGAATTCCCCGGGCCGCGAGGTCGAGTCTTCACCTGATAACGGGGCAGAATGAACAACGACCGGCCCGTGGTCCTCGTCACCCGCAAGCTGCCGCCGAACGTCGAGGCGCGGCTGCAGCGTGACTACCGGCCCCTGCTGAACGCGGACGACCGGCTCTACGGCAGCGAAGAGCTGCTGCGCCTGGCCGACGGGGCCGACGCGATCCTGCCCTGCCACACCGAGAGCCTGCGCACCGACGTGATCGCCAGGCTGCCCGCCTCGGTGCGGATCATCGCCACCTTCTCGGTCGGCCACGACCACATCGACCTGGCCGCGGCGAAGGCCCGCGGGATCGCGGTGACCAACACGCCGGACGTGCTCGCCGACGCCACCGCAGAGATCACCATGCTGCTGCTGCTCGGCGCCGCGCGCCGCGCCAGCGAGGGCGAGCGGCTGGTCCGTTCCGGCGGCTGGAACACCTGGAGCCCGAGTTTCATGCTCGGGGTTCAGGTGACCGGGAAGCGCCTGGGTATCGTCGGCATGGGCCGCGTCGGCCAGGTCACCGCGCGCCGGGCGCGCGGTTTCGAGATGGAGGTGCACTACCACAACCGCACCCGGCTGCCCCCGGAGCGCGAGCAGGGTGCCGTCTACCACGCCGACCTCGACGCGATGCTGCCGCACTGCGATTTCCTCGCGCTGCACTGCCCCTCGACCCCGGACACCGCCCGCCTGCTGAACGCCGCGCGCATCGCGCGGCTGCCGGACGGCGCGGTGGTGGTCAATGCGGCGCGCGGCAGCGTGGTCGACGAGGCGGCGTTGCTCGACGCGCTGGCATCGGGCAAGCTCTACGCGGCGGGTCTGGACGTGTTCGACAACGAGCCCGACATCGACCCTGAGTTCGCCCGGCGTGACAACGCGTTCCTGCTGCCGCACCTAGGCAGCGCCACGCGCGAGACCCGGGACGCGATGGGCTTCCGCGCGCTGGACAACCTCGACGCGTTCTTCGCCGGGAACACGCCACGCGACCGGCTGGCATGAGGGGTCGTAAAGTAGCATTTCACGAGAAACCGCCTAGTATTACTGAGCTGACCACAGCGAGTTGGAGCCGCGGATGACACCCAGACGGTCGCCGCTTCCGACCACCACCAAGAGAGGAAAGAGCACATGACAGAGCAGAAGAAACCCGTTCAGGTCGAGGAGAACAGCCGCCGCAAGTTCCTCAAGGGAAGCGCGGCTGCCGCTGGAGCTGCGGCCCTTGGCTTCCCGATGATCGCCACAGCCGCGCCGAAGGTGATCAAGATGCAGGCCGCCTGGGGCGGCGGCATCTTCCTCGAGAACGCCCAGGCCTACGTCAAGCGCGTCAACGAGATGGCCGGCGGCAGCATGAAGATCGACCTGCTGCCGGTGAACTCGGTGGTCAAGACCTCGCAGATGCAGGACGCCGTGCACCGCGGCGTGCTCGACGCGGCCCACTACGTCACCGCCTACTGGTACTCGAAGTCGAAGACCGCGTCGCTGTTCGGTACCGGCCCCTGCTACGGCTGGTCGGCACAGGAGATGCTGGGCTGGATCCACTACGGCGGCGGCATGGAGCTGTTCAACGAGCTGATGGCCAGCCTCGGCGTCAACGTGGTCAGCGTCTTCAACAGCCCGATGCCGGCGCAGCCGCTCGGCTGGTTCAAGGAGCAGATCAAGGACGCCAGCCAGATGAAGGGGCTGAAGTACCGCACCGTCGGCCTGGCCGCGGACGTGCTGCTCGAGATGGGCATGTCGGTCGTGCAGCTGCCCGGAGGCGAGATCCAGCCGGCGATGAAGTCGGGCCTGATCGACGCGGCCGAGTTCAACAACCCGACCTCCGACCGCGACTTCGGCATGCAGGACGTCTCCAAGCACTACCACCTGGCGAGCTATCACCAGTCGCAGGAGTGCTTCGAGTGCACCTTCAACAAGAAGCTCTACGAGTCGCTCTCCTCGGAACAGCAGGCGATCCTGAAGTATGCCTCCGAGGCCGAGAACTCGAACTTCTTCTGGCACAACACCCTGCGCTATGCGGATGACCTGGTGAAGCTCAAGGACAAGGATGGTGTCAATGTCTACCGCACGCCAGACTCGGTCATGAAAGCGCAG
>DATCZX010000214.1:0-2496 GCA_036525695.1 Gammaproteobacteria bacterium
CGCCGCGCACTGCGGCCGCTGCACCGCCTGCATCGAGGTCTGCCCGACACGCGCCATCGTCGCGCCGTACCAGCTCGACGCGCGGCTGTGCATCAGCTACCTGACCATCGAGCACCACGGCGCGATCCCGGTCGGGCTGCGGCCGCTGCTCGGCAACCGCGTGTTCGGCTGCGACGACTGCCAGCTGGTCTGCCCGTGGAACCGCTTCGCCACGCCGACCCCGGAGCACGACTTCCTGCCGCGCCACGGGCTCGACGCGCCGGCGCTGGTCGGACTGCTCGGCTGGGACGAGGCGACCTTCCTGCAGCGCACCGAGGGCTCGCCGCTGCGCCGCCTCGGCCACCTGCGCTGGCTGCGCAACGTCGCCGTCGCGCTCGGCAACGGCCCGGCCTCCGACGCCGCCCGCGACGCGCTGCGGGCGCGGCTGGCCCACCCGTCGGAGCTGGTGCGCGAGCACGCGGAATGGGCGCTGGAACGGCTGCGGGGAGCCTGAGGCCGGCGCCGTGGCCGGCTGCCGCGGAGAACGCCGGCTGTGCCGCCAGCCGCTCGCAGCGCGGGACCGCGGCTCAGCCGCCGCCGCCCTCGGGCACCATCTTCAGGAAGTGCTCGCGGTAGTGGGCGAGCTCGGCGATCGAGTCCTTGATGTCGTCGAGCGCGAGGTGCACGCCGCGCTTGGTGACGCTGTCGAACACCGCCGGCGACCAGCGCCGGGCGAGTTCCTTCAGCGTGCTGACGTCGAGGTTGCGGTAGTGGAAGAAGGCCTCGAGCTCGGGCATCTCGCGGTACATGAAGCGGCGGTCCTGGCAGATGCTGTTGCCGCACATCGGCGAGGTCCGCGCCGGCACGTACTGGCCGAGGAATTCGATGGTCTCGCGCGCGGCGTCCGCGGCGCTGAGGCGGCTGGCGCGGATCCGGTCGATCAGGCCGGAGTTGCCGTGGTGCTCCTTGTTCCAGTCGTCCATCGCGTCGAGCACGCCGTCGGCGACGTGGATCGCCAGCATCGGTCCCTCGGCGAGGACGTTCAGGTGCTTGTCGGTCACGATGGTCGCGATCTCGATGATGTGATCGGTGTCCGGGTCCAGCCCGGTCATCTCGAGATCGATCCAGATCAGGTTCTCGGGGTCTTGCGCCATGTCACCGTTCTCCGCCGCCTTGTGGCCGATTCTAGCAAACGGTAAGTTGCCCGGGGTTTTTCCTGCGCAATTTACATGAACACCTTCACCCTGCTGTTCCTCTGCATGCTCGGGCTGTCGCTCGGCGTCGAGGTGTGGCTCGCCTTGCGCCAGCTGCGCCACGTGCGTGCGCACCGCGAGCGCGTGCCGGCACCGTTCGCCGACCGCGTGACCCCGGAGGAGCACCGCAAGGCCGCCGACTACACCGTCGCGCGGACCCGCTTCGGCCTGGTCGGGCTGGCCGCCGGCGCGCTGCTGCTGCTCGGCTGGACGCTCGGCGGCGGCATCGCGCTGCTGCAGGCGCAGTGGCAGGGGCTGCTCGGCCCGGGCCTCGCCGCCGGCGTCGCGCTGCTGCTGTCGGTGCTGCTGCTCGGCGTGCTGCTCGAGCTGCCGCTGGCCGCCTGGCGCACCTTCCGGCTGGAGGCGCGCTTCGGCTTCAACCGCAACACCCCGCGCCAGTTCGCGCTCGACACGCTGAAGGGGCTGGGGCTCGCGCTGGCCCTCGGCGTGCCGCTGGCCTGGGCCGCGCTGTGGCTGATGCAGCGCGCCGGCCCCGGCTGGTGGCTGTGGCTGTGGGCGCTGTGGTTCGGCTTCAACCTGCTGCTGGCGTGGGCCTGGCCGCGGCTGATCGCGCCGCTGTTCAACCGCTTCACGCCGCTGACCGAGGCGGCGCTGAAGGCGCGCGTCGACGCGCTGCTGGCGCGCACCGGCTTCGACAGCCGCGGCGTGTTCGTGATGGACGGCTCGCGGCGCAGCGCGCACGGCAACGCCTACTTCACCGGCTTCGGCCGGGCCAAGCGCATCGTGCTGTTCGACACGCTGGTGGCGACGCTGGCACCGGCCGAGGTCGAGGCGGTGCTGGCGCACGAGCTCGGCCACTTCCGCCTGCACCACGTCGCCAAGCGGCTCGCCGCCAGCGCGCTGCTGAGCCTCGGCGGGCTGGCGCTGCTCGGCTGGCTCGCCGGCCAGGCGTGGTTCTACCACGGCCTCGGCGTGGCGCAGCCGAGCGACGCCGCGGCGCTGCTGCTGTTCGCGCTGGCCCTGCCGCCGTTCACCACGCTGCTGCACCCGCTCGGCGCGTGGCTGGCGCGCCGCCACGAGTACCAGGCCGACGCCTTCGCCGCGCAGCACAGCGACCGCGCGGCGCTGGCCGCGGCGCTGGTCAAGCTCTACCGCGACAACGCCAGCACGCTGACCCCCGACCCGCTGCACTCGGCGTTCCACGACAGCCACCCGCCCGCCCCGCTGCGCCTGGCGCGGCTGGCCGCGGCTTGATCGCGACCGGGCCACCCCCTACGCTGGACCGACCGACCCAGGAGAAGCC
>DATCZX010000215.1:0-8758 GCA_036525695.1 Gammaproteobacteria bacterium
GGGTCGGCGGCCGCGGCGGGGCTGTTCACGCGGCGGGCAGCAGGCGCGCCATCCGCGCGCTCCCGGCCAGGCCCCAGGCGTGCGCGATCAGCGCGTCGCACTCGGCCGCACCGGCACCGTCGCGCCATGCCGCCAGCCGGCGCAGCTTGGCCTCGAGCTCGGCGCGGGTCAGCCGGTTGCCCGGGTCCCCCTTGGGCACGTCGACGCGGCCGTGCAGCGTGCGCCCGTCGCGCGTCTCGACGGTGACGCGGCCGAGCCAGCGTGCCGGGTAGGCCTGGTCGACCTCGGCGTCGAGGAGCATGCCGACGCGCTCGCGCAGCGCGACCGTCTCGGGGTCGCGGAAGCGGTGCTCGAACTCGTCCAGCCCGGCGCGCCCGAAGCGCGCGATCAGCGCCAGCACGGTGCCCATCGAGAACTTGGCCTGGTGCACCGTCCGCGGGTCGGTGACCGGGCCGAGCACGTCGAGCGCGCCCTGGTGTACGCGCGCGGTGACCCGGGCGAGGTCGTCGGCGCCCAGGCGGTGCTGCTGCATCAGCGCGAGCAGCGCGTCGGCCGCCGGGTGGGTGTGGCGGCAGGCGGCGTGGAACTTGAACGAGGTCTCGTCGGTGGCCCAGCGTGTGCCGAGGCGGTCGACCAGCCGCGCCGGGTCGGCGTCGCTGGACATGCCGGCGGCCATCCCCTGCGCTCCGTCGAGCACGCGCCGGGCGCCGGTCAGGCCGTCGCGCGCGGTCCACGCGGCGAGCAGGCCGTCGCCGGCCGCCTTGGCGGTGTGCAGCTGCTTCGAGTCGGCGGCGTCGCGCAGGAACTCCCACAGCCCGGCGGCCTGCGTGCCGGCCGAGCCGAAGGCGTGCAGCATGGTCTCGGCGTCGAGCCCGAGCAGGCGCCCGACCGTCGCCGCCGCGGCCAGCGTGCCGGCGGTGCCGGTGGTGTGGAACACCTTGTAGTGGGAACGGCCGAGGAACTCGCCGACGCGGATCCCGACCTCGTAGCCGGCGACCGCCGCGGCCAGGAACTCGCGCCCCGACGCGCCGGTCGCCTGGGCCACCGCCAGCGCCGGCGGGAACACCACCGTGGCCGGGTGGAACACCGAGGCGTTGTGCACGTCGTCCTGCTCGACCACGTGCGACGCCGCGGCGTTGACCAGCGCGGCGAACCACGGGCTGCTGCTGCCGCGCGAGACCAGCAGCTCGCTCGGCCCGTCGGCCGGCCCCATCTCCGCGGCGAAGCGGGCCAGCGCCTGCACCGGCCGCGCGTCGCGCCCGGCCAGCGCCGAGCCGAGCCAGTCGAGGTAGAGCTCCTCGGTGCAGCGCACGGTGTAGTCGGGGATCGCCTCGAAGCGCAGTTCGGCGGCGAAGCGGGCCAGTTCGCGGGTCGGTTCGTCGGTGCGATGCATCGTGGTCACTCTGCTCGGGTCTGTAGGTCGGGCTTCAGCCCGACAGCGTGCTTGTGCCTTGCAACCTCCGCGTCGGGCTAAAGCCCGACCTGCGGAAACGATCCTTGCCTTCCTGGCAGGTCGGGTTTCTGCCCGACGCCGTTGCCCGAGTTCCCCCGCTGCCGCGTCGGGTTCAAACCCAGGCCACGGGGAAAGACCCGCTGGCCGTTGTGGGTCGGACTTCAGTCCGACATTCACCCAATGACCTCAATACGAGCGCGGCAGCCCGAGCACGTGCTCGGCGACGTAGGCGAGGATCAGGTTGGTCGAGATCGGCGCCACCTGGTACAGCCGCGTCTCGCGGAACTTGCGCTCGACGTCGTACTCGGCGGCGAAGCCGAAGCCGCCGTGGGTCTGCAGGCAGGCGTTGGCCGCCTCCCACGACGCCTTCGCGGCGAGGTACTTGGCCATGTTGGCCTGCGCGCCGCACGGCAGGTGGGCGTCGTAGCGGCGGCATGCCTCGAAGCGCATCAGGTTCGCCGCCTCGACCTCGATGTGCGCCTCGGCGAGCGGGAACTGCACGCCCTGGTTCTGGCCGATCGGGCGGTCGAAGACGATGCGCTCGTTGGCGTATTTCGTCGCGCGGTCGACGAACCAGTAGCCGTCGCCGACGCACTCGGCGGCGATCAGCGTGCGCTCGGCGTTGAGGCCGTCGAGGATGTACCTGAAGCCCTTGCCCTCCTCGCCGATCAGGTTCTCGGCCGGGATCTCGAGGTCGTCGAAGAACAGCTCGTTGGTCTCGTGGTTGACCATGTTGGCGATCGGCTTGACCTCCAGCCCGTGGCCGACCGCCTCGCGCAGGTCGACGATGAAGGTCGACAGCCCCTCGGACTTCTTCTTGACCTCGGCCAGCGGCGTGGTGCGCGCCAGCAGGACCATCAGGTCGGAGTGCTGCACGCGCGAGATCCACACCTTCTGCCCGTTGACCACGTAGCGGTCGCCCCTGCGCACCGCGGTGGTCTTCAGCTTGGTGGTGTCGGTGCCGGTGGTCGGCTCGGTCACGCCCATCGACTGGATGCGCAGCTCGCCGGCGGCGATCCTCGGCAGGTAGTGCCGCTTCTGCTCCGCGGAGCCGTGGCGCAGCAGCGTGCCCATGTTGTACATGCCGCCATGCACCGCGCCGGCGTTGCCGCCGCAGCGGTTGATCTCCTCCATGATCACCGACGCCTCGGCCAGCCCGAGCCCGCTGCCGCCGTACTCCTCGGGGATCAGCGCGGCCAGCCAGCCGGCCTCGGTCAGCGCGTCGACGAACGCCTCGGGGTAGCCGCGCGCGTGGTCGATCTCGCGGAAGTAGCTGTCGGGAAAGTGGCTGCACAGGTCGCGCACGCCGTCGCGGAGGTCGCGGTAGGGGTCCTCGTCGTGCTGCATCGGGGCGGCTCCTGGGAGTGGGCGGTGCTCGGACTAGCGTAGCGGCAACATCGTGCGACCTCGCCTGGCTTCTGGCAATCAGTAGTTCAGGAAGCTAGCCTTCGCCAATGACGAAGTCAGTCCGGCTTCCGGGTATTTCGTGGGACGGGCTTCAGCCCGACGGGAGTTTCCTGCCCAGGCTGGATCTGCGCGGCGAATCCAGCACCGGGCCAGGAGCCGGTCACTCGACGCGGAGTCTTGCCATGCGCCTCGACCTGTTCGACCTGCAGCTGTTCACCGCCGTTGCCGAGACCGGCAGCATCACCGCCGGCGCGCGCCGCCAGCACCTCGCGCTGGCCGCCGCCAGCACCCGGCTGCAGCGGCTCGAGGAGAGGCTCGGCGTGGCCCTGCTGCAGCGCGAGAACCGCGGCGTGCGGCTGACCGCCGCCGGCCAGGCGCTGCAGTCGCACGCGCTCGAGGTGATCCGCCGCGTCAACCGGCTGCAGGAGGAGGTGTCGGGCTTTTCCGTCGGCCTGCACGGCCACCTGCGCATCCTCGCCAACACCACCGCGCTGGCCGGCACGCTGCCGCTGGCGCTCGGTGCCTTCCTCGCCGAGATGCCGCGCGTGACCGTGGAGCTGGAGGAGCGGTTGAGCCACGAGATCGTCCGCGCGGTCAAGGAGCGGCGTGCCGACCTCGGCATCGTCGCCGGCGACGTCCCCGCCGCCGGCCTGCGCCTGCAGCCCTACCGCAGCGACAGCCTGGTCGCCGTCGTCCCCGCCGGCCACCCGCTGGCGCGGCGGCGCCGGGTTGCCTTCGAGGAGCTGCTCGACAGCGACTTCGTCGCCCTCGACGAGAGCTCCGCGATCTCCAGCTTCCTCGACCAGGCCGCGCGCCGCAGCGGGCGCACGCTCGGTGTGCGGGTGCGCCTGCGCAGCTTCGAGGGCGTCTGCCGCATGGTCGAGGCGAGTGTCGGCGTCGCCGTGGTCCCGGGCAACGTCGCGCGCAACCACGCGCGCGCTCTGAACCTGCCGGTCCTGGCGCTGGAGGACGCCTGGGCGGAACGCCGGCTGCAACTGTGTACCCCGGCCGGGGAGGGCCTGTCGCCGCTGCTGCAGCGGCTGGTGGAACGGCTGCTGGAGACGGCGGGGTAGCGGCGCGCGGTTCGGCGGGGGCGACTGCGGCCATGCCCCACGCGGCCTGCCTGCCGTCGCGCCGCGAGCCGCCGTTGGGTCTATAGTACGGCGCAGGAGACCGGCCTGGTGTGGTCGGTGGGGCCTGACATCGAGCCGGGAGGTGAGCAGATGCTGCTGCAGAGATTGGTCCAGGTCGTTCTCCGGCCACGCCAGACACTTGCCGAGGCGGCGCAGGCCCCCGCGCAGCCCGCCGAGCTGGTGATCCAGATCGCGCTGCTGGCGCTGATCCCGACGTTCTGCGGCTACCTCGCGACGGCGGTGGTCGGCTGGGACCTGGGCGTCGGCACCCCGTTCAAGCTGCCGCTGCTGACCGCCGGCTACGTCGCCGTCGCCGCCTACGTGGCGTTCAACGTCGGCGTCTACGGGATGGGCTTCGCGATCTACTGGCTGGCGCAGACCTTCTCGGTCAGGCCCGACCCGCTGAAGTGCCTGGAACTCGCGGTGCTGACCTCGCTGCCGCTGTTCCTGTCCGGGTTCATGGCGCTCTACCCGCTGCTCTACGTGGACATCACGGTCGGCATGTTCGCGGTCGCCGCGTCGCTCTACCTGCTCTACACCGGCGTGCCGATCTTCATGGAGATCCCGCAGGAGGCCGGGTTCATCTACTCCACCTGGATCGCCGCGCTCGGCCTGATCATGCTGGTGGCGTTCATCGGGGTCTCGGTGTTCATCTTCACCGGGCTGACCTAGCTTGCCCGGCGCCAGGACAGGGGCGGCCGGGCCGATGCCGCTAGCGCCAGCGCAGCGTCCTGACGTCGACGGGATGGCGCAGCCCCTTCAGTTCTAGCCGCCGGGATTCGCCGAGATCCCACTGCGCGGCATCGTCGCAGGCCGCGCAGACCGCCGCATCGAGCAGGACCTGGTCCGCCGGGCAGCTGTCGCAGACCCGTGCCGCGGTCTGCACCGCGCTGCCGAACAGGTCGTTGTCCTCCTCGACCGGTTCGCCGCAGCTCAGGCCGATGCGCACGTGCAGCTTGTCGCCCGGGTGCGCCCGGCGGTGCTGGTCAAAGCCGTGCTGGATCGCCAGCGCACAGCGCACCGCAGCATTGGCGTCCTGGAACGAGACCATGAAGCCGTCACCGGTGTGCTTCACCTCGCTGCCGTCGTGGGCGCGCAGCGCGTCGCGCACGATGGCGTTGTGGATGCGCAGCAGGTGCATCGCGTCGCTGTCGCCGAGCTGCGCGGTCATCGCCGTCGAGTCCTTCAGGTCGGTGAACATGATCACGCGGAAGCCGCTCTCCGGGTCGGCCGGCGCGTCGGGCGCGGGCGGGACGGGGTCGGTGAGCCGCCCCAGGAACAGTTCGACCGCGCCGGCGTCGACGGGGATGATCTCGTGCGGGACGTCGCCGTGCGCCTCGGCGTGCACCTTGCGGATGGTCTCGTCGTCGGGGGCTTCGACCAGGCAGAACGTCGTGTGTCGCGCCTCGTCGAACCAGTAGGTGATGAAGCGCACGCCGTGCTGCGCCTGGATCGCCAGGTCCTTGGCGTGGGCGAGCTCTATCGCCGTGCGAGTAGCGTCCTTGGTGTAGTGACGGTCCATGAACAGGGGCATTGCGGGAACCTCTTGCGTTTCGCGCCGATGACCGACCCCGCCGCAGCGGTGCTGGGGTCGTGCGCGCCCCGATGGCACGCATCGTTCAAAGGCTAGCAGAACTCCCCCGGGGCGACCGTGCGCCGCGGATGCCGCTGCGGGGCGGCTTTGCAGATCCCGTCGCAGTCCAGGGAATTCACCGCAACGGCATCTGCCCGGGCGCCCGGGGCGGCCGCAACCGGTCCGCCGGTGGGCCGGTGACAAGCGCCGGGCCGGGAGCTCCGTGAAAATGGTCCCCGATTCATTTCTAAACACGAGCCCAGAACAAGTCGGATGCATTTGCCCCTAAGTGTTTCCACGCCCCCCCTCGACAGGCTCACTCCGGCAGTCCGACGGCACGCAGGTCCTCCGCGATGCGCGCGAAGCCGAGGCCGTTGGTGAACAGGTAGCGCTCCTGGAGCGTGGCGATCCGGGTGTCGGGCGCGATCTCGACCAGCCGCTGCACGGTGGCCCGTGCTTCCTCGACACGGCCGAGCCTGACCAGGCACAGCGCCAGGGTGGTGAGGCCGGGCGTGAACACCGGATTGGCGTCCAGGCTGCGGCGAACGCAGCCGAGGGCGGCATGGTAATCGCCTGCCGCCATCTTGGCTGCCGCCAGCGTGCATTCGGGGATGTGCCGTAACGGATCAAACGGGCTGAGCCTGAGCGAGCGCTCAGCCTGCGACACGCTGTCCCCTGGCTGTCCGAGCTGCATGCTGATCAAACCCCGGGCGTTGCACGCCACGGCCGAACTCGGGTTCAGTTCCAGGGCCCGGTCGACCATCACCTGCGCCTCGTCGTGGCGGCCGCCGAGCGCGCTCAGCGCCAAGGCGGCGAACGCGAGCGCGGTCGCATCGTCGCTCTGCGCGGCGGCTACCGCGTCGGCGTGGCGCAGCGCCGCCTCCCGGTCGGCTGGGTCGCGCCCGCCCCACAGGTAGCGCTGTTGCAGGCAGAACGCAGCGACGCCGTGCGCTTCGGCGTACTCGGGTTCCAGGGCGATCGCCGCGTCGAGCAGATCAAGTCCTGCCGACCTTGCCGCCGGGGTGTACAGGTACGACTGCTCGAGTGCGCGCAGGTAGAGGTCGTAGGCATCCAGGTTCTCGGGGCGCTTGCGCTTGGCGCGCTCGATCTCGGCCCGGCGTGCCGAGGGTTCGATGGCCGCGACGACTCCCGCCGTGATCCGGTCCTGGAGATCGAACACGTCATCGAGCGAACCGTCGAACCGCTCGTTCCAGAGGTGCCCCCCGGTTTCGGCCTCGATCAGCTGGGCGTTGATCCGAATACGGTTCCCGGCCTTGCGTACGCTGCCCTCGACGACGTAGCGAACCGCGAGTTCCCGGCCCACCTTGCGTGCGTCCGGGAATTGGCCCTTGTAGGCGAAGGCCGAGTTGCGAGCGATCACGGTCAGCCAGCGGATCCGTGAGAGGCCGGTGGTTATCTCCTCGACCATGCCGTCTGCGAAATAGTCCTGGTTCGGGTCACCGCTCATGTTGGTGAAGGGCAGCACGGCGATCGCCGGCTTGCCCGCGGGGCGCGCCGGAGCGCGTGACTCGGTGGCAGGGCGGATGACCTGTCCGGCCCAGCGCCAGACGTGGACCGGACGGTCGATGTTCTTCAGCTGCCGATCGCCGAGGTCCTCGAAGGCCTCGGCCAAGCGATCCCGGACCTGTTCGTGGACTGACGCGGAGATGCAGATGCCGCCCGCTTCCGCCAGGCCCTCGAGGCGCGCGGCGACGTTGACCCCGTCGCCCTGGAGGTCGTCCCCATCCACCACCACGTCGCCCAGGTTCACGCCGATCCGGAACTCCATCGGGCATGCCGGGGTCGTGGCCAACTGGCGTTCGACGAGGGCCTGCTGGACCGCCACCGCGGCACGCACGGCATCGACCACGCTCTGGAACTCGGCCAGGATGCCGTCGCCCATGAGCTTGAAGATGCGCCCGTTATGCCCGCTGATCTGGGGCTCGAAGATCTCGCTGCGCAGGGAATCCAGGGCGGCCAGCGTCGCCTCCTCGTCGGCACGAATCAGCCGTGAGTAGCCGACTACGTCGGCCGCGAGGATCGCCGCCAACCGTCGTGGAATGTGCTTGGTGGTCATCGTGACCGGGTTGCTTTCCGGGGCCAGGTGAGCGGGTAGTCTATGCGCTGCAGGCAACGGGCAGGAACAGCGGCTTACCCGGCGTGGACTCCCGAGCGGAACGCTGCAGGCGCCAGGACCTGCGCCCGGCGCCGCAGCGCAGCTCACCTCGCCTCGCCCGCGGGCCAGGTGACCCTGGCGGCAGCGGTTGGCGGTGTATGATCCGGACCAGGCCCAGTCGCGACCGGCTGCGCGACACGACCGTCTTGCGGATGAGCCGAGCCGAATGAAACTGCTGGTGAGAAACCTCGCGCGGACGACGACGGAACAGGCGCTGCGGGCCCTGTTCGAAGAGCACGCTACGCTGCAGTCCTGCAGCCTGGTGATGGACCAGGCGAACGGCACCTCCAAGGGGTTCGGCTTCGTCGAGATACCGAAGGCCGGCGAGGCCAAGGCGGCGATGCAGGCGCTCAATGGCAGGCTGGTGGACGGCAGCAAGATCCGCGTGAAGAAGGCCCAGCCGAAACCGCACGACGACGACCCGGCGGAGGCCTGACCCGGTGACCGGGCCGGCGCACCGCGACCCGTTGCACGGTGTCACCCTGGAGATGATGCTGAAGCGGCTGGTGGAGCAGTACGGCTGGGAGCAGCTGGGCCGGCGCATTCGGATCAAGTGCTTCACCAGCGACCCGAGCATCGGCTCCAGCCTCACCTTCCTGCGCCGGACGCCCTGGGCGCGGAAGAAGGTCGAGGCGCTCTACCTGCGCGGCGCGGCCGCGGTGCAAGGAGTCCGTCAGGCGGGCGACCCATGGCGACGCTGATCGCGCCAGCCCGAGGAGCGCTACCAGCGGCACGCAACCGGGTCGTGCTCCGTTACGGGCCTGTTCTCTCGATTTCCCCTAGCACAACGCCATCTGCCCGGGCGCCCCGGGCGGCCGGAAGCGGTCCGTGACCAGCTCGGGTGGCGGGCCGTAGCCGAGCCGCCGGTGGGCGACCGCGAAGCGCTGTGCCAGCAGTTCGGCGTAGGTCCCGCTACCGCGGTGGCGGCGGCCGAACGCGGACTCGCTGGTCGCACCACCGCGGACCTCGCGGATCCGCGCCCAGACCCGCTCGGCCTGGGTCGGCCGCGCGTAGCG
>DATCZX010000216.1:0-3684 GCA_036525695.1 Gammaproteobacteria bacterium
GGACACCCGCCGCCGCCCCCACCGGCCGCGCCCGAGAGCGACCCGCTGGAGCTGCTGAGCGATCCTCTGGTGCTGGGCGGAGCCGGCGTGATCGTGCTGTTCGCCGTCGTGCTGCTGCTCCGCCGCCGTGCCGGCCGTGCCCCGGCCGCCGCCGCGGAAGACGCAGCCGAGACGGCCGCCGCCCCCGCCGCGCAGGCGGCACCGGTGGCCGCGGTCACGGCCGCCACCGTGGCGGCCGCCGAGCAGGAGAGCGGCGACTTCGAGGCCGCCGAGGGTGCCCCCGCCGGCGGTGGCGACCCGCTCGGCGAGGCCGACGTCTACATGGCCTACGGCCGCTTCCCGCAGGCCGAGGAGTTGCTGCGCAACGCGCTGAATGCCGAGCCGCAGCGTGCCGATTTCATGCTGAAGCTGCTGGAGATCTACCAGGCCAACAAGGACCGCGCGAGCTTCGAGCGGCAGTTCGAGCACCTGCACGAGGTGGTCGCCGGTGAGGCCAGCCCGCTATGGGACCGCGCGGTCGAAATGGCCCGCAGCGTCACCCCCGGTCATCACCTGCTCGCCGCTGCCGGCGCCGCCGCCGCCGCCGCTGCCGGCACGGCCGCCGCCGCCGCGGCAGACATGGCCAGCGCCGCCGAGATCGAGGCGATGCCGGAGGTCAGCGACGAGGACGAACTCGACATCGATCTCGACTTCGAGCCGCTGTTCGGGGACGAGGGCGAGGATGACGGCCAGCCGCTCGACATCACGCAGGAGTTCGAGGGTGATTCCCTGGCGGAGGCCCTCAGCGAGGGTGAGGACGAGGCCGAGCAGGCCGATGAGGCCGGAGATTTCGACCTCGACCTCGGCGAGAGCACCGATTTCGATCTCGGCGCGGCGGGTGACGAGACCATGGTGCAGGCGGTCGGGGAAGAGACCATGGTGCAACCCGTGGCGGAGCCCGAGGCCGAGGCCGAGGAGGAGGAGCTGGACCTGGGGGCGCTGGCCGAGACCGAGACCGGGACGGAGCCGGAGGCGGCTGACGAGGAATCCGGCCTCGGCGACCTGAACCTGGAGTTCGAAGTCGACGAGGCGACGACCGAACTCGGCAGCGAGTTCACCGCGGACGAGCTCGAGGACCTCGACCTCGGCTTCGAGGAGGAGGCCGAGCCCGAGCAGGCGGTCGAGGAGGCGGCCGACGAGCAGGCCGAGGATGCCACCTTGCAACTCGGCGACGGGCTCGACGAGGGGGTCGACCTCGAGTTCGACGAGCAGGACCTGGCCGACTTCGACCTCGGCGAGGAGAGCAGCTTCGAAGGCGGAGACAACGAGGAGGCGGTCAACACCAAGCTCGAGCTGGCCCAGGCCTACCTCGACATGGAGGACGTCGAGGGTGCGCGCAGTATCCTCGAGGAGGTCCTCGAGGATGGCAGCGACGCGCAGAAGGCGCAGGCGCAGGAGCTGCTCGGGCGCTGTTCCTGACCCGGGGGCACCCCCTCCAGTCCGTGCCGGGGGCGCCTGCGGGCGCCCCCTGCCGTTGTGGCTGCGCAGGGCGCCCGCCGGGCCCGCGGTGAACTGGAGGTCCACGTGCGCATCGCGCTGACGCTCGAGTACGACGGCAGCGACTTCTCCGGTTGGCAGGTGCAGCCGGGCCGGCGCACCGTGCAGGGGGAGCTCGAACGGGCCCTGACCCAGATCGCCGACCACCCGGTGCAGGTGACCTGCGCCGGGCGCACCGACGCCGGCGTGCACGCGCGCGGCCAGGTGGTCCACTTCGACACCGGGGTCTCGCGCCCGTGGCACGCCTGGGTCATGGGCGGCAACAGCCGGCTGCCGCCGGATGTCGCGATCCGCTCGGCGCAGGCAGTCGACGACGACTTCCACGCACGTTTCTCCGCGGTCCGCCGCAGCTACGTCTACCGTGTCGCGAACCAGCCCACGCGGCCGGCGCTCGCGCGCGCCCGCTGCTGGTGGGTGCACCGCGCGCTCGAACTGGAGCCGATGCAGGCGGCCGCAGCGTGCCTGCTCGGGGTGCACGACTTCTCGTCGTTCCGTGCCGCCCAGTGCCAGGCACGGCAGCCGGTGCGCACGCTCTACCGGCTCGAGGTGACGCGCACGGGCAGCGAGTTCTGCTTCCGCGTCGAGGCCAACGCCTTCCTGCACCACATGGTGCGCAACCTGGTCGGGGCGCTGCTGGCGGTCGGCAGCGGGGCGCAGCCGGTGACCTGGATGGCGGAACTGCTGGCCCGCCGGGACCGGCGGGCCGGGGCGGTCACCGCGCCGGCGCAGGGGCTCTGTTTCGACGCGGTCCGCTACCCGGAACGCTACCGCCTCGGCCCCGCGGACGCGGTTGGGTGGCCAGGCGGAGTGTGATACCTTGCTGCGCCTCATGCCCGACCCCGCGCGCAACCGGACCCGCGTAAAGATCTGCGGGATCACCCGCCCGGAGGACGCGCGCACGGCCGCGCAGCTCGGCTGCGACGCGATCGGGCTGGTATTCTGGCCGCGCAGCCCCCGCGCCGTGACCGTCGACGCGGCCCGGGCGGTCTGCAGCGCCCTGCCACCGTTCGTCACCACCGTCGGCCTGTTCGTCGACGCTGAACCGGCCGCGGTCCGTGCTGTCCTAGACAGGGTGCCGCTCGACCTGCTGCAGTTCCACGGCGACGAGAGCCCGCAGGCGTGCCGCCGCCACGGTCGGCCCTACGTCAAGGCGGTGCGGATGCGACCGGGCACCGACCTCGGTGCCGTGACGCGGGACTACGCCGACGCCGCGGGCCTGCTGGTCGACGCCTACCGCAAGGGGGTGCCGGGCGGTACCGGCAGCACCTTCGACTGGGCGCTGCTCCCGGCGGCCCCGGAGTTCCCGCTGGTGCTGGCCGGTGGGCTGGAGCCCGGCAACGTCGCCGCGGCAGTGCGCCGGGTGCGCCCGTGGGCGGTCGACGTCAGCGGCGGGGTCGAGGCCGCGCCCGGGATCAAAGACGCGGCGCTGATCGCCGCGTTCATGCAAGGAGTTCGCGATGCCGATGGAGAACCTCGCGCCGCGCCAGCCGCTGGCTGAGCGGTTGCCCGACGCCGCCGGCCACTTCGGCCCGTACGGCGGCTGTTTCGTCGCCGAGACGCTGATGGGGCCGCTGACCGAGCTGCGCGAGGCCTATGCCCGCTACGCCGCCGACCCGGCGTTCCAGGCCGAGCTCGACGCCGATCTCGCCGACTACGTCGGCCGCCCGTCGCCGCTCTACCTGGCCGAGCGCTGGAGCGCCCAGCTCGGCGGGGCGCGGATCTACCTGAAGCGCGAGGACCTGAACCACACCGGCGCGCACAAGGTGAACAACACCGTCGGCCAGGCGCTGCTGGCCCGGCGCATGGGCAAGCGGCGCATCATCGCCGAGACCGGGGCCGGCCAGCACGGCGTCGCCACCGCCACGGTCGCCGCGCGGCTCGGCCTCGAGTGCGTCGTCTACATGGGCGCCGAGGACATCGAGCGGCAGAAACAGAACGTCTACCGGATGCGCCTGCTCGGCGCCGAGGTGGTCGGCGTCACCTCGGGCTCCAAGACCCTCAAGGATGCGCTGAACGAGGCGATGCGCGACTGGGTCACCAACATCGAGGACACTTTTTACCTGATCGGTTCCGTCGCCGGCCCCCATCCCTACCCGGTGATGGTTCGCGATTTTCAGCGGGTGATCGGCGTCGAGGCCCGGGAGCAAA
>DATCZX010000217.1:0-2881 GCA_036525695.1 Gammaproteobacteria bacterium
GTCTTCCACCCGAGCGACAGGTAGAAGCGCTGGGGGCCCCAGATGACGCGGTGACCCTTGGGCGACTTGGTGCTGGCTGTTGGCATCGTCCGTTCATGGCGCAGCGAGGGCCTGCAGGGAGTCTGCAGACCCGGGCCGAGACGACGATTCTAGCCGTTGCGTACCCCGCGTTGAAAGGAAAGCCGCCGGCGGCCCGCGGGAGGGGCCGCCGGGAGCGGTGCCGGGCGCGGTGCCGGGCGCGGGTCAGGCCCGCTTGTCGGCCTCCGGTGCGGGGCAGGTGCGGATGCCGAACGGCATGTAGACCGGGCACCACTTGAACAGGCCGGTGGCCAGCGGGACCACGCCGATGTAGCCCCATACGGGCAGTACGTTCAGCGCGGTCAGCGCGATCAGCGCGACGCCGACGACGATGCGCAGGATGCGGTCGATTCCACCTACGTTCTGCATCACGGTTCTCCTCGTGTTTGTGCAACCAGCCGGGGGCATCCCGGATGCAGCGTATTCGACCACACCGTCGGCGGGGGTTCAGTGACTAGGTCACACAGCTCAGCTCGCGGCGAGCTGCTGCAGCCCGTCGCGGTCGCACAGCTCGATCCGGCCACGGTGCAGCCGCACCAGGGCGCGCTGCTCGAAGTCCTTCAGCAGCCGGCTGATCACCTCGCGCGCCGTGCCGAGTTCCGCAGCGAGCTCCTGGTGGGTCGCGTGCAGCGAACCGGCGGGCGACGCGTGGGCCAGCAGGTGGGCCGCCAGGCGCAGGTCCATGCGCCCGAAGGCGACCGCCTCGACCAGCATGATCAGGTCGGAGACGCGCCTTGCGTAGACCGCGAAGACGAACCGGCGAAATTCCGCCGAGCTGGCCAGCAGCTGCTGGAACAGCGCGTTCGGCAGCACGATGGCGCGCACCTCGGTCTCGGTCACGCCCTCGGCCGGGTAGCGCTCGTCGGCCAGCAGGCAGGTGGTGGTCAGGATGCAGGTCTGCCCCTCGGCGACCCGGTAGAGGGTGATCTCGCGGCCGCTGCTCGAGGTCTTCTGCACGCGCACCGAGCCGTCGAGCACCAGCAGGTAGCTGCTGCAGGCGGCGCCGTCGTGGAACACCGTGGTCGCCGGCGGCAGCGTCACCGGCCGCGCCGCGCTGGCCAGGCGCTGGCGTGAGGCCGCGTCGAGCCGCGCCAGCTCGGGGAAGTTGTCGAGCCAGCCGCCGCCTGTGCCGGTGTCCTGCGCGGTCATCCGGGAGGCGCGACGGCCGGCAGGCGGCTAGCGCGGGTCACGGAAGCGCAGCAGCAGGTCGCCGTAGGCGTCGACGCGGCGGTCGCGCAGGAAGGGCCAGATCCGGCGCACCTGCTCGCTGCGCGCCAGCGGCAGGTCGCACAGCAGCAGTTCCGGGGCGTCGCTGCCGGCCTGGGCCAGCAGTTCGCCCTGCGGGCCGGCGACGAACGAGCTGCCCCAGAAGCGGATGCCGGCGCTGCGCCGCTCGGGGTCGGCTTCGAGGCCGACGCGGTTGCAGGCCAGCACCGGCAGCGCGTTGGCCACCGCGTGGCCGCGCTGGACGGTGATCCAGGCCTCGCGCTGGCGCGCCCGCTCGTCGGCGCCGTCCTCCGGGTCCCAGCCGATGGCGGTCGGGTAGAGCAGCAGCTCGGCTCCGGCCAGCGCCATCAGCCGCGCCGCCTCGGGGTACCACTGGTCCCAGCAGACCAGCACGCCGAGCCGGCCGACGCTGGTGTCGATCGGCTGGAAGCCGAGGTCGCCCGGGGTGAAGTAGAACTTCTCGTGGAAGCCCGGGTCCTCGGGGATGTGCATCTTGCGGTAGAGGCCGGCCAGCGTGCCGTCGCGCTCGAGGACCACCGCGGTGTTGTGGTAGAGGCCCGCGGCGCGGCGCTCGAACAGCGTGGTGACGACGACCACGCCGAGCTCGGCGGCGAGCCGGCCGAGGCGCTCGGTGGACGGGCCGGGGATCGGTTCGGCCAGCTCGAACTGCTCGACCTGCTCGCGCTGGCAGAAGTACAGGTTGGCCTGCAGCTCCTGCAGCAGGACCAGCTGTGCGCCGGCGGCCGCGGCGCGGCGCAGGTCGCGCTCGGCGGCGTCCAGGTTGCTGGCGGCATCGGGCCCGGACTGCTGCTGCAGCAGGGCTGCGCGGAGGGTGTCGGGGGCTGCTTTCACGGGCTTCGCCTGGGCTGGAGGAGCGCGATTCTAACACCCCACGCCGGCACCGGGCCCGCCGCCCGCGCCGGGGAGCACCCCGGCCGGCAGCTGCATCGTGGCGCAGTGCAGGCTGCCGTTCTGGCCGATCAGCGCCCGCGAGGACAGCCCGACCACGCTGCGTCCCGGGAACGCCTCGCGCAGCACCGCGAGCGCGTGCGGGTCGGCCGGGTCGCCGTATTGCGGGCAGAGCACCGCGCCGTTGACCAGCAGGAAGTTGGCGTAGGTGGCCGGCAGGCGGCGGCCGTCGTCGCGCGCGTGCACCGGCGCCGGCTGCGGTAGCGGCAGCAGCCGGTAGCTGGCGCCTGCGGGGGTGCGCAGGCCGCGCAGCTGCAGTTCCATCCCGGCGAGCTGCGCGTGGGTCTCCGGGTCGGCGGCGTCGGCGCCGACGTGGACGATGGTGCCCGGGTCGCAGAACCGGGCCAGGGTGTCGATGTGGCCGTCCGTGTCGTCACCGGGCAGCGGCGCGACCTCGAGCCAGTGCGTGCGCTCGATGCCGAGCACCGCGGCGAGCCGTGCCTCGATCGCCGGGCGGTCCAGCCCCGGGTTGCGCGTGGCGCTGTCCAGGCAGCCGGCCGTGGTCAGCAGCGTGCCGAGACCGACGCCTCGCGCTGCAGCGGCAGCGCGCCGAAGGCCCCCGCCGCGTGCAGGCGCGCGCTGATGCGCGCGTCCTCGGCGTGCGGGT
>DATCZX010000218.1:0-9606 GCA_036525695.1 Gammaproteobacteria bacterium
GCGGCCGGCCCAGGCAGCAGAGGTCGGCCCGGCCGGCGGCGACGATGCTGTTGACGTGGTCGATCTCGTAGATGTTGCCGACCGCCATGGTCGCGATGCCGGCCTCGTTGCGAATCCGGTCGGCGAAGGGGGTCTGGAACATGCGGCCGTAGACCGGCTTGGCCAGGGTACTGGTCTGCCCGGCGGAGACGTCGATGATGTCGGCGCCGGCCCCGGCGAAGGCGCGCGCGATCGCCACCGCGTCCCCCGCGGTGATGCCGCGCTGCTCCGGGCTCTGCTCGCCGAGCTGCGGGATCCAGTCGGTGGCCGACACGCGCACCGAGACCGGCTTGTGCGCCGGCCACGCCGCGCGCACCGCGGCGAACACCTCGAGCGGGAAGCGCAGGCGGTTCTCCAGGCTGCCGCCGTAGGCGTCCTCGCGGCGGTTGCTCAGCGGGGTGATGAACGCCGAGAGCAGGTAGCCGTGCGCCGCGTGCAGCTCGAGCATGTCGAAGCCGGCCGCCTCGGCGCGCCGGGTCGCGGCGACGAAGGCGTCGCGGACCGCGTCCATGTCGGCGCGGGTCATCGCCCGCGGCACCGGGTTGCCGGGCGCCCACGGGATCGCCGACGGCGCCAGCAGCTCCCAACCGCCCTGCTCGAGCGGCTGGTCCATCCCCTCCCAGGCGACCCTGGTCGAGCCCTTCGGCCCGGCATGGCCGAGCTGCAGGCAGATCTTCGCCGGGGTGCGCGCGTGCACGAAGTCGACGATGCGCCGCCACGCCGCCTGCTGGGCGTCGCTGTAGATCCCGGTGCAGCCCGGGGTGATGCGCCCGTCCGCGCTGACGTCGGTCATCTCGGTGATCAGCAGCCCGGCGCCGCCCTGGGCGCGCGCGCCGTAGTGCACCAGGTGGAAGTCGTCGGGGACCCCGTCGACCGCGCTGTACATCGACATCGGCGACACCACCACGCGGTTGGCCAGCTGCAGCTCGCGCAGCCGGAACGGCGCGAACATCGGCGGCAGCGGTGCCGGCTGCGGCCGGCCGCTGGCCTTGCCGGCGAACCAGCGCTCGACCCCCTCGAGCCACGCGCGGTCGCGCAGGCGCAGGTTCTCGTGGCTGACGCGCTGGCTGCGCGTCAGCAGCGCGTAGGTGAACTGCACCGGGTCGAGGTGCACGTAGCGCGGCAGGTTCTCGAACCACTCCATCGAGTTGCGCGCGGCGCTCTGCAGCTTCAGCACCTCGAGCCGGCGCGCCTCCTGGTAGCCGTCCAGCGCCTCGCCCAGCGAGACCCCGGAGTGCAGCCGGGTGGCCAGGTCGACCGCGTCCTCGAACGCGAGCTTGGTGCCCGAGCCGATCGAGAAGTGCGCGGTGTGCGCGGCGTCGCCCATCAGCACCAGGTTGCCGTGGTGGTAGCGGGCGCAGTTGAAGCGGCGGAAGTTCAGCCAGGCCGAGCCGCGCAGGTGCCTGGCGTTGCTCATCAGCGCCTGGCCCTGCAGGTGGTCGGCGAACAGCGCCTCGCACTTCGCGATGGTCTCCGCGGTGTCCATGCGGTCGAAACCGAGGCCGCGCCAGGTCGCCTCCTGGCACTCGACGATGAAGGTCGAGGTGTCGTTGTCGAAGCGGTAGGCATGGACCCAGATCCAGCCGTGCTCGGTCTCGGTCACGATGAAGGTGAAGGCGTCGAACAGCCGGTGGGTGCCGAGCCAGATGAACTTGTTCGGGCGCACGTCGATGTCCGGCCCGAACAGCTCCGCGCGGTCGTCGCGCAGGCGGCTGTTGATGCCGTCGCAGGCGATCACCAGGTCGTAGCCGGCGTACGCGGCCGGGTCGGTCACCTCGGTCTCGAAGCGCAGCTCGACGCCGAGCTCGCGGCAGCGCTGCTGCAGCAGCTGCAGCAGCCGCTTGCGCGCGATGCCGCAGAAGCCGTGGCCGCCGGAGCTGACCACCTCGCCCTTGAAGTGGACGTCGATGTCGTCCCAGTGGGCGAACTCGTCGAGGATCCACTGCGCGCTGACCGGGTCGTTGGCGCGCAGGTTGTCCAGCGTCTGGTCGGAGAACACCACACCCCAGCCGAAGGTGTCGTCGGGCCGGTTGCGCTCGACCACCAGCACCTCGTGGGCGGGGTCGCGGACCTTCATCGAGATGGCGAAGTAGAGCCCTGCGGGCCCCCCGCCGAGGCAGGCGATGCGCATGCGCGGGTGTCCTTCTGTCAGCCGGGTTTCAGGCGCACTCTAGCCGCTCGCGCAGATATTTGCAACATAAAATATTTAACCTGCAAGAATATCCGCCGGATGCGCTCGCCGGTGGTCTGCGGGAGGGGCAGCGGGCGGGCCGGGACACCGCGTGGCGGCGTCAGTTCAGCGTCATCACGTCCTGCGGCAGCGCGGCGATCACGCGCTCGGAGGTGTTGCCGCGCATCACCGCGGCGAGGCCCTGGCGCGCCAGCGTGCCGACCACGACGATGTCGGCGCCGACCGTGGCCGCGACCTGCGCGATCACCCGGTCGGGCGGCCCGTCCTCGACGTGGACCTGCTCGTTGGGCACCCCGGCGAGCTCGAGCAGCCGCGCGCGGTCCGGGTAGTCGTCCTGGTCGCGGTAGGCGTTGACCACGTGCAGCGCGGCGCCGTAGCGCTCGGCCATCCAGCGCGCGCGCCCGGCGATCTTGCGGTTCAGCTCGACGTAGCGCGGGTCGCCGCTCTGCGCCTTCAGCGCCGCCAGCACCACCGCGCGGCGCGGCTTGGCCTCGGGCCGCGCCATCAGCACCGGGCAGTGGGCGTTGCGCAGCACCTGCCACATGCCCTCGCTGAGCAGCGCGCGGCGGCTGCCGGCGCGCGGCGCCAGCGGCAGCAGCAGCAGGTCGGCCTGGAACCGGCGCGCCGCGCGCAGGATCGCCTCGGCCCACTCGCTGGTCCAGGTCACCTGGCAGCGGTAGTCGAGGCCGGCCGCCTCGACCGGGGCGAACAGCGCCTCGAACCAGGCGCGGTCGCGGTACAGGTAGGCGTTGTCGGCGCGCGTGTCGACCGCGCTGCCGTCCAGCGCCACGTGCAGCAGCAGCTCGGCGTGCGGCTCGCGCAGGCCGGCGGTGATCACCCCGCGCGCGAGGGCGGGCTGGCTCTCGGCAGCCGGGTCGATGACGACGAAGACGCGTTCCTGCTCGGCCATGGCGTGGCTCACTTCGCGGCGCCGAGCGACTGCCGGCGCTGCTGTTCCTGGTCGACGTAGGCCAGCCACTGGCCGGCCACCTTGCGCGAACGCTGGTCCGGCAGCGCCTGCTCGAAGGCGGCGCGCGCCGGGCCGAGCCGGTTCAGGTTGAACTGCGCCATGCCGAGCATCACGTAGGCCTGGTCGGTGCGCTTCAGGCCGCCCTTGTCCAGCCCGGCCTGCAGCGCCGCCGCCGCCTTGTCCCACTGCTCGAGGTTCAGGTAGGACTGCGCCAGGCGCACCGACAGCTCGCCGTCGGCGGAGAGCCGCGCCGCGCGCTCCAGCGGCGGGATCGCCCGGGCGTCCTCGCGCGCCTGGTACCACGCCTGCGACAGCAGCCGCAGGTGGTTGACGTCGGCCTCGACCTGCTTCTGCTCGAGCGCCCGGTCGAGCACCCTGGCCGCCTTCACCGGCACCTCGTGCAGCAGGAACAGGTTGGCCAGGTTGACCAGGTCGCGGCCCTCCTTCAGGTAGCCCTGCTCGTACAGCGCCTCCATCACCGCCAGCTGCTTGCGCGTGTCGCCGAGCTCGCTGTAGGCGCCGGCCAGCGTGCGCAGGTAGCTCTCCTTCGGGTAGAGCCGCAGCAGCTCCCTGACCACCTCGATCATGCGCGCGTAGTCCTTGCGCTCGTAGTGGATCACCTGCTGCAGCAGCAGCCAGTTCTCCTTCGGCGGCTCGCCCTGGGCGCGGCTCATCGCGATCGCCCGCTCGATCGCCGGCAGCGCCTCGGCGTACTGCTTGAGCTGGAAGTGCGCCTGGCCGAGCAGCAGGTAGACGTCCTGCGCCGGGTCCTTGACCGCCTGCAGCAGCCGCTGCACCGTGGCCAGCGCCTTGGCGTACTCCTCGGTGGTGAAGTAGAGCTGGCTCAGCGTCTTCAGCGTGCTGGTGACGATCGCCTCGGGCAGCTCGCCCTGCGCCAGCACCTGCTCGTAGGCCTTGATCGCCTGCGGGTACTGCTCCTGCAGGTAGTGGGTGTAGGCGGTGTAGTTCCACGCCTGCGCCGCCTCGTACGGGGTCAGCTTGCGCCCGCGCAGCGTCTCCAGGACCTTCAGCGCCCCCGGGTAGTCCTTCTTCTCGACCAGCGCCTGCGCCTCGCTGAGCGCCTTGTACACCGGCTGGCTCATCGCCACGGTGACGCGCGTCTCGCGCTCGGCCGCGAGCGTGGCCGGCGGGGCCAGCAGCAGGGCCAGCAGCAGCGGGATCAGGGGTGACGCTGGACGGCTCATTTCTCGATCTTGAAGGTCAGCTTGTTCTGCACCCCGGGGACCTCGACCGCCTGGCCGTCGATCACCCGCGGCTTGTACTTGAACTTCTCCGCGGCGGCCACCGCGGCGTCGTTGAAGATGCCGCTCGAGGGCTCGCTCTCGACCACGCGGACGTCGCGCACGGTGCCGAGCTTGGTCACCGTGAACTCGACGATCACGTGGCCCTCGATGCCGCGCGACAGCGCGCGGCGCGGGTAGATCGGCGCCACCTTGACGATCGGCAGGTACTCGCCGTCGCCGATGCCGAGGCTGAAGCCCGACGCCGAGACGTCGATCTCGGTCTCCACCGGGGCCGCGCGCACCGCGATCTTCTCGGCGTTCGGCTTGACGTCGTCGAGCTGCGGCGTCGGCGGTTCCGGCGGCGGCGCCTCGGGCGGCGGCGGCTTGTCCGGCTTCTCCTGCTTGCGCTCGACCACCTCCTCGCGCTTGACCCGGACGAAGTCGAGCAGGTGGCCGCGCTTGGCCTCGTCGAGCGAGCGGTCGGCGCTGGCGATCAGGTACTGCATGGTCCAGAACAGCGTCAGGGTCACCGCGCCGGCGCAGAAGAAGCCGAGCAGCAGCCGGCCGAGCGCGCCCAGCCTGGCGCCGGCCCCCGCTGCCGTCGGGTCGATGACCGTGTCGTTCACCGGCGCTACCGCCTAGGGCTCCTGCGCCGCGATCGCGACGTTGAACACGCCGGCCGAGCGCGAGGCGTCCATCACCTGGATCAGCGTCTCGGTCTTCGACTCCTTGTCCGCCTGGATCACCACCGAGCCCTGCGGGTTCTCGGCGTGCAGGCGCTCGATGTTCGGCCGCACCGAGCGCACGTCGACCTCGCGGCGGTCGATCCAGATGCGGTTCTGCGCGTCGATCGCGATCAGGATGTTGGCCTTCTCCTGCTTCACCGCGGTGGCCGCGTCGGGGCGGTTGACGTCGATCCCGGCCTCCTTGACGAAGGTCGCGGTGACGATGAAGAAGATCAGCATGATGAACACCACGTCGAGCATCGGCGTGATGTCGATCGCCGACTCGTCCTCGGCCTGGGTCAGGCGGCTGCCGAACCTGCGCATCCTCGCTACCTCGCTGCCGTGCGCGCCGCGCGCGCCGGTCTCTCTGTTCGTGGGCCGGGCTTCAGCCCGGCGACCGCGCCCGTGCGCGGGGCATCAATGGTCCATCGTCATGTGCTCGCCGAGCAGCGCGCGCTCGCGCTGCGCCTTGCGCTGCAGCCAGGTGCTCATGAACACCCCGGAGAGCGCGGCGACCATCCCGGCCATCGTCGGCACCGTCGCCTTGGAGACGCCGGCCGCCATCGAGCGGGCGTTGCCGGAACCGGAGATCGCCATCACCTCGAACACCTCGATCATCCCGGTGACCGTGCCGAGCAGGCCGAGCAGCGGGCACAGCGCGACCAGCGCCTGGATCAGCGCCAGGTTGCGCTCGAGCCCCTGCGACACCGCCGAGACCAGCTGCACGCGCACCTGGTGCGCGTGCCACGAGCGCCGCTCCGGACGCGCCTCCCAGGCGCGCAGCGCCTGCCGGGTCAGCCGCCGGTGCGCGCCGTAGAGGTAGAACAGCCGCTCCAGCATCAAGCCCCAGAGCACGAACAGCAGCAGCGCGATCACCAGCAGCACGTCGCCGCCGAGCTCGAGGAAGTCGCGCACCGCCTCGAGCGAGACGCGCAGCGGCTCCGGCAGCGCGAACAGCAGCTCGGTGACGCTGAAGCCCATCCCGGCGCCTCCCGGTCAGCCGGCCGCTTCCGGCGCCGCTGCCGGTTTCTGCAGCCGCTCCGCCTGCTGCGCCACCAGGCCGGCCGCCTGTTCCTCGAGGATCTGGCCGAGGCGCCGCGCCGGGCTCGACACCAGCGTGTGCAGCAGCACCGTCGGGATCGCCACGCACAGCCCCTGCACCGTGGTCACCAGGGCCTGCGAGATGCCGCCGGCCATCAGCTTCGGGTCGCCGGTGCCGAACAGCGTGATCGCCTGGAAGGTGATGATCATGCCGGTGACGGTGCCGAGCAGGCCGAGCAGCGGCGCCACCACGGCGATGATCTTGAGGAAGGTCAGCGAGCGGTTCAGCCGCGGCAGCTCCTTGAGGATCGCCTCGCCGAGCTTCAGCTCCAGCGACTCGACGTCGGCGCGCGGGTTGTCGTGGAACACCTTGAGCACGCGGCCGAGCGGGTTGCGCCCCGGCTTCTCGGGCCGGCGCATCTGCGCGCGCACGCGCAGGTTGACGATGTTCAGCACCAGCAGCCGCTCCAGCGCCAGCAGCAGCGCCAGCGCGCCGAGGCCGAGGATCACGTAGCCGACCACGCCGCCCTGCTCGACCCGCTCCTCGAGGCTCGGCGCCTGCACCAGCAGCGAGAGGATCTGGCCGCGTGACGGGTCGACCGCGAACCGGGCCAGGCCGCTGCCGGCCTGCTCGAGCCCGGCCACGGTCTCGAGGTAGCGCGCCGCCGGCTGCCGCGGCAGCTCGGCCACGCGCCCGGTCTCCGCGGTGTAGTTCAGGTAGCGGCCGTCGGCGACCAGGTTGAACACGCCGACCCGGGTCACCTGCTTCTGCACCTCGTCGCCGTTGGCGCCGACGACGGTCAGCGGGAACCTCACCACCTTGCCCGACTCGGTCATCTCGCGCTGCAGCTCGAACCAGAGCCGCTCGATGTCGTCGAGCGAGGCGAGCTTGCTGGTCTGGCCCATCTTCTCGCCGAGCTCGGTCAGGAACGCGCCGCGCTGCGGGAACTGCACCTGGGTCAGCGAGCTGTCGAACTGCCCCCGGGTGTCACCGGCGACCTGCTGCAGCACGCCGAACAGCTCCTTCAGCGAGCCGAGGCGCTCGCGCAGCTGCTCCTCGAGCTCGACCACCTTGACCTCGTTGGCCTCGAACGCCTGCTCGAGGGTCTTGCTGCGCTTCTCCTCGCTGGCCTGCTCGGCCTGCAGCTGCTTCAGCAGCTCGGCCTGGCGCGCCTTGTCCTGGCGGAACTCGGCCTCGCGCGCCTGGGCGTCCTTGCGATCCTGCGCGCGCCCCTGCTGCACCTGCTGGAGCAGCGCGTCGAGCGACACGCTGGCGGCCGGGGCCGCCTGCAGCGTGGCGGCACCGCCCAGCAGCAGCGCCAGCCCGCCCCCGATCGTGATGCGTTTCCAGTGGTTCATGCCGGCCACCTCACTGCACCGCCTGCGGCGCCGCCACCGGCAGCGTCAGCAGGTCCGGCGCGACCTGCTTGCGCGCGATGCGCAGCCCGCTCGCGAGCGCGTTCTTGTACTGTTCCGCCGGCAGCTCGAGCCACTGCCGCGCGGCCTGGTCCCAGGCGCCCGAGTGCGCGCCGCCGACCGTCTGGTAGTAGAGCCCGACGCGGCCGAGGCGCAGGAAGTCGACCTCGCGGCTCTTGCCGGCGACCTCGAGGCTGCCCTTGTAGGCCTCGATGGTGCGCCCGTAGTCGTTCTCGACCTGGTACGCCTCGAGCACCTTGCGGAACTTCTCCGCGGCGGTCACGTCGGCGCGCTCGAGCAGCGCGCTCAGGCGCCCGACCCGCGTCTGCCGCTCCTCGACCAGGAACGGCACGTCGAGGGCGACGAACTGCTCGAGGGCGTCGATCATGCGCACCATCAGCGGCACGATCTGGCGCTCGATCAGCGCCACCTGGCCGATCGACTCGCGCAGCTGCTCCATCTCGGCGACCTGGTTGTCGACCTGCTTCTGCAGCAGCCCGTTGTAGACCTGCAGGCCGTCGACCACCTTGGTCACCTGGCGGTACTCGCGCAGCAGCTTGTCCGCCTCGTCACCGAGCTTGTCGATGCGCTGCTGCGACGCCTTGCCCTCGGCGGTGCGCTGCTCGCCCTCGGCGACCACCTGCTCGACCTTCTCGGCCGCGAGCAGCCACGCGGGGGCGAAAGCCAGCACGCCGGCGAGCGCCGCGGTGGCCAGCCGGCTGGGGTGTTGTCCTCTCATGTCGATCCTCACGCTGGTCGGTGATCTGCGCTGCCCGTGGCCGGGACCACGGGGCGCGGGATGCGGGGTGCACGGCAGGCGCAGGCGCACGCCGCGCTGGCCGGTCGGTCTGCCACGTGGCGACGGGCCACGGGATCAGGTCGGGCGGTGGTGCAGTCGGGGGGCGGACAGCGTGCGCCACGCGCAGCTATCCCGCAGGGTCCGGCAAGTCGGCATCTGTTCCTCCATCACCCGTGTCGCCAGCTGCTGCATTGGCAGCGGGTCGTACAGTCTTGTTATTCGTTTCGGCGGACGCGGCCGGGGCCGGCGTCCCGGCCGAAATTAGGTCAAGCGTTCTAAAAAGTCAACCGGCCCGGCCGCCGGCCGTTTCAGGCGGCGGCCTGCGGCTGGCGCCGCTCCAGCGTGACCAGCACCTCGCCGAGCTGCTCGCCGCGCTCGTCGGCCAGCGCCGCCGCGCGCAGCGCGGCCATCTGCGCCGCGGCGTCGCCGCGCCCGGTGAGCTCCACCGCGCTCTGCAGGATCTGCGCGAAGGCCGCCCAGCCGCGCGCGTGGGTGTCGCCGTAGCCGCGCACCAGCTCCTGGCAGCGCAGCAGCTCAACCGCCAGGTCGTAGTCGTTCGCGGCCAGCTCGCGCACCGTCTCCAGCCAGACGTCGATGCGCTGCTGCTCGCGCGCGAAGCGCAGCGAGCGCGGGCGCCAGCGACGCCCCGCGCGCGCCAGCAGCCACAGCTGCAGGTAACCGGTGATCGTGTCGCTGCGCAGCTTGCGGCCGCGGCCGACCAGGCGCTCGACCAGGCCGCGCAGCAGCGGGCTGGCGAGCACCCGGGCGCCGAGCGCGGCCGGCAGCGAGTCGCACACCTCCTCGACCCGCGGGTGCAGGTACTCGGTGACGCGCAGCCCCTGCCCGGGGGCGGCACCGACCTCGTCGCGGACGCGCGCGAGGCGCTCGGGACGCGCCTTCAGGTCGGCGACGCGGAAGGTGTCCTCGAACGCCATCCACAGTGCCAGGTGGCGCGCCGCGGCACAGCTCAGCGCGTGGTCGGGGGCCGCGTGGTCGACCGCGACGACGCTGCCGAGGCGCTCCAGGTAGTGCGCGACGTAGGCGGCATCCTGGTAGTCGAGCAGGCGCTGCACGCCGAGCTGGGCCAGTTCGCGGGCCGCCGCCGGGATCTCGTTCTGCACCCGCTGCTGCAGCTCCGCCGGCAGCGGGCTCACCACCTGGCCCGGCTGCAGCGGTGCCGC
>DATCZX010000219.1:0-5769 GCA_036525695.1 Gammaproteobacteria bacterium
CCCCCCCCCCCCCCGACCCCGACCCCGACCCCGGACGACCCGTGCAGCGGCGTCCCCGGGCGCGACCCCGGGCTTGCGCCGTGCGGGCAGCCTCAGAGCGCCTCGCGCAGCGCCTCCAGCGCGTCGGTCAGCCGCTCGACGGTGACGATGCGCATCCCCGCGATACCGTTCTTCGGCGCGTTGCCGCGCGGCACGATGGCGTGGCGGAAGCCGTGCTTGGCGGCCTCCTGCAGCCGCTCGCTGCCGTTCGGCACGGGGCGGATCTCGCCGGCCAGGCCGACCTCGCCGAAGGCGACCAGGTCCACGGGCAGCGCGGCGTTGCGCAGGCTCGAGACCATCGCCAGCAGCAGCGCGAGATCGGCGCCGGTCTCGGTGATGCGCACCCCGCCGACGACGTTGACGAAGACGTCCTGGTCGCTGGCCTGGATCCCGCCGTGGCGGTGCAGCACCGCCAGCAGCATCGCCAGCCGGTTGCTGTCGAGGCCGACGGCGACGCGCCGCGGGCTGCCCAGGTGGCTCGCGTCGAGCAGCGCCTGGATCTCCAGCAGCAGCGGGCGCGAGCCGTCCCACACCGCGAGCACCGCGCTGCCCGGTGACGGCGTGCCGCTGCGGTTCAGGAAGATCGCCGACGGGTTGCGCACCTCGCGCATGCCCTGCTCGGTCATCGCGAAGACGCCGAGCTCGTTGACCGCGCCGAAGCGGTTCTTGGTCGCGCGCAGCATGCGGTAGCGGTCGTCGTTGCGCCCCTCGAGGTAGAGCACGGTGTCGACGATGTGCTCGAGCACGCGCGGGCCGGCGACCTCGCCGCTCTTGGTCACGTGGCCGACCAGGAACACCGCGCAGCCGCTCTGCTTGGCGTAGCGGGTCAGCCACGCCGCGCTCTCGCGGATCTGCGTGACGCCGCCCGGCGCGCCGCTCGCCTCGGCGACGCGCAGCGTCTGGATCGAGTCGATCACCATCACCGGCGGCGCCTCGCGCGCGGCCAGGGTGCAGATGCGCTCGACGTCGGTCTCGGCGAGCAGGCGCAGGCCGTCGCTGCTGAGCCCGAGGCGGTGCGCGCGCAGCGTCACCTGCTGCGGCGACTCCTCGCCGGTGACGTACAGCGCCTTGCGCTCGGCGCCCATGCGGCACAGCGTCTGCAGCAGCAGCGTGGACTTGCCGATGCCGGGGTCGCCGCCGACCAGCACCACCGAGCCGGGGACCAGGCCGCCGCCGAGCACGCGGTCGAACTCGCCGCTGCCGGTGGCCAGGCGCGGCAGCTCGTCGAGGCTGACCTCGGCCAGCGTCAGCACCTCGGGTAGCACGCCGGCGTAGCCGACGGCGTTGTTGCGCGCCTTGCCGGCGGCCGGGGCGACCCCGGGCGGGGCGGCGTCGATGCTGTTCCACGCCTGGCACTGCGGGCACTGCCCCTGCCACTTGGTGAAGCCGGCGCCGCAGTCGCGGCAGAGGTAGGCGAGGCGTTCGCGAGCCAACGCGTGGGTGCCCGGTGGTCTCAGGGTTGGCGGGGGGCGCTCGGGCGGGCGCGGCGGCGTGCCGCCGGCAGCGCCCCGCTCACGCCTCGTCCGGCAGGCAAGTCGCGCAGCCCTCGCACAGCGGCCCGATGACCTGGTCCTCGAGCTCGATGCGCGTGGCCAGGGCCTCGCCGGCGGCGGAGAGGTCGTTGCCGAGGTCGTCGCCGATCTCGCAGAAGTCGGCGCAGTTGTACTTGTCGTTGAAGCGCATCAGCGTGTCGGTGGTGGCCGAGATGCGCGGGTAGATGCGCTCGGCGAGGTTCCACATGGTGTCCTGGCAGTCGCCCTCGGAACGCAGCGCCTCGTACAGGCCGAAGTGGCCGCTGGCGACGTAGTCGACCAGCAGCTGGCAGAAGTTCTGCAGCTGGATCGCCCGTTCACCGCCGTTGCCCGACGGCTTGGCCGGGTACGGGGTGGTGCCGGCGAGCTCGTTGAAGCGGACCAGCACTTCCTTGCGCTCTTCCAGCAGCTCGCGGACCATGTGCAGCGCCTTGTTCGGTTCCTGCGCGCTTGCCCCGGACGAATCGACCATGCATCTTGCCTCTGACGACCCTGGAAAACCCGGTGCACCATGACACAACTCGCGCCCGTTCGACAACGCCGCTCGCTGCCGTGAGCGGCGTCTGCCGATCGCCGCGCTCGCGCGCCGCATGAGCGGCTGGCGCGACCTGCTGTTCCCGCCCGAGCCGCGCGGTTTCCCGGGGCGGCGCTGGGTCAACATCGGCCTGCGCAGCGTGCACCTGCTCGGGCTGGCCGGGATGGGCGGCGGCTGGCTCTACGCGGCGCCGCTGGCGGCCTGGCAGCCGTACCTGTGGCTGACGCTGGCGAGCGGCACGGCGATGCTGCTGCTCGAGGTCAGCGGGACCTGCCTGTGGCTGCTGCAGCTGCGCGGGCTGGCGGTGCTGGCCAAGCTGCTGCTGCTGGCGCTGGCCGGCAGCCGGCCGGAGTGGCTGCCCGGGCTGCTGGTCGCGGTGATCGTGCTCTCCGCGGTGTTCGCGCACGCGCCGGCCGGGGTGCGCTACTTCTCCCCGTTCCACGGCCGGCGCATCGACCGGCTGTAGCCGCTTCAGGCCGGGCGCGGGATGTCGATCACCTCGCCGAAGGTGACGTACTCGCCGCCGCCGAGCCGGCCGAGCGGGGCCAGGCGGGTGGCATCGATCCGCGTGCGCCCCTTGGCGTCGGTGGCGACCGCCTCGTCGGCGACGTAGATCTGCTTGACCAGGCCGAGGACCAGGGTCTGCGGCGCCCCGCCGATCTGCCGGATCTCCCAGCGCTCGCAGTGGTAGGCGACGCGGCAGGCGGCCAGGCGCGGCAGCGGGCAGCCGGGGAACGCGGTGGTCTCCAGCCCGAGCCGGGTGACCTCGGAGTCGCCGTAGGGCAGCGTCGCCGAGCTCGCGGTCATCGCCTCCGCCAGCTCGCGGTGGGCGATGTGGACGACGTAGTCGCCGCGCCGCTCGATGTTCACCGCGGTGTCCTTGGGGCTGCCGTCCGGCTTGCGCCCGATCGACAGCAGCACCAGCGGCGGGTCGCTGCAGACGGCGTTGAAGTACGAGAACGGGGCCAGGTTGTAGCCCCGGTCGTCGTTTTCCGACAGCACCCAGGCGATCGGCCGCGGGATCAGCGTCTGGATCATGCTGAAGTAGGCCTGGCTGGGCGACATCTCGGCGAGGTTGAAGTACATGGCTGCGGTCCGCGCGGCAAAGGTGTGGGCGCCATTGTAGCGAAGCCGGACCGCGGCTTACCCTCGCGCGACGGGAGCGGCTACACTGCAGCGCAGGAGGATTCAACCGATGCGTTACTGGCTCGTCCCGATGTTGCTGTCGCTCGTGCTGCCGCTGCCCGCCGCCCAGGCGGCCACGGAGGGGCTGGCCGAACGCGCCGCCCAGGCCGCGTTCACCGCGATCGAGCAGGAGCTGATCAACGAGTTCTTCGGCAAGCAGCCGCCGCCGCCGGAGAGCGACGCCGGCAAGGCGAAGAAGGACAAGGACGGCAAGAGCGGCAAGGGCAAGGGTCTGCCGCCGGGGCTGGCCAAGCGCGATGACCTTCCGCCGGGCCTGCAGAAGCAGCTGGAGAAGAACGGCACCCTGCCGCCCGGGCTGGCCAAGCGCGACCTGCCGGCCGACCTGGAGCGGAGGCTGCCCGCGCGCAGCAAGGGGCAGGAGCGGGTGATCGTCGACAACGACGTGGTGCTGGTCGAGACCGCGACCGGGATCGTGCTCGATATCCTCTACGACGTCGTCCGCGGCGAGTGACGGCGGCGCTCAGAACCCCAGCCCGAACTGCAGCACCAGCAGCACCGCGATCGCCGCCAGCGCGCGCCTGAGCCAGCGCCGGTAGCCGGCGGCGTCGATCCGTGCGCGCAGGCGCATGCCCAGGTAGAGTGCGCCGATCCCGACCAGCGCCAGCAGCGCGCCGTTGCCGAGCAGCGCCGGCACCAGCAGGCCGGCGACGCCGAAGGCGGCGAGCTGGACCAGCTTGCCGGTCAGGAAACAGAGGTTGAACAGCTGCACCGTGGCCAGCGTGGTCAGCCCGAGTTCCAGCGTGAAGATGATCAGCAGCGGCACCATCACGTTGACGGTGCCGGCGAGGACACCGGCGCTGAGGCCGAACAGCGCGTAGGCGAGGGCGCGGTGCCGGTGCAGCCAGCCGAGCCAGCCGCCCCCGGGGCCGAGCCGCGGTTGCAGCAGGTAGAGCACGATCATCGCCGCCAGCAGCAGCTTGAACGGCGCCGGGTCGATCGCGATCAGCCAGTGGGTGCCGAGCACCGTGCCCAACGGGATGTAGACGACCAGCGGCCAGTGCTCGCCGATGCCCTCGCGCCAGTTGCCGCCGTGCAGGATGCTCGGGACGTTGACGGCGACCGTCGGCAGCAGCGTCAGCAGGATCGCGCTGCGCACGTCGGTCTGCAGTGCCAGCAGCGGGGTCGCCACCATCGGGAAGCCGAAGCCGAGCGTGCCGTGGGTCAGCCCGGCCAGGAACACGATCAGCGCGGCCGTGGCGAGGGCGGCCAGCGACAGGGTTTCGATCTCGGGCATGCGTTGCGGCCACTTGGCGGTGCCGCGGAGCATAGCAGGGAGGGCGAGTGGCAGGGCAGGAACGAAAAAACACATGGCCCGGCATCCTTGCCGGGCCATTCCCTGTGTACCGACGTCCTGTCGGGGATCCTCGCTTCCGTTCTTGTCCTAGAGCCTAGGGCGCCAGCGGCCGCTTGCCAATTCGTACAAATACTTAAGTTGCATCGGGGTGCTCAGGCGGACGCTCCGCCGCAGTTGGCTGTCGCCAGCCGTGGTGCTCTCGTGCGGCCGGGCCCTAGTCCAGGGTCACGTGCAGCGCCATCAGCGCCTCCTTCTCCGCGCGGCTCATCTGCGAGATCGCGGTGAAGCGCTCGCGCAAGCTCAGCTTGCGCAGCGGGTCGAGCGGGCACTGCGTGCTGTGCCGGCCAAGCGGGCATTCGATCGTGAGCCCGAACAGCACCCCGTCGAGTTCCGTGTCGCCCATCAGGGCGTAGTGCTCGAAGTGCATCTCCGCACCAGGCAGGGCGTATCAGCGGTTCTTCTCGGGCGCAGGCTGGTCTCGCCAGCGTGGCCGGAATGCGCCTCTCTCGAGATCCCGTGCGCAGTGGCAGTGGACCTCGGCGAGCTCGACCTTGTGCCTGCGCGTCAGCGCGATCAGGTGGTCGTAGGTGTTGGAGAGGTCGCCACGGTGCAGCTCCCGCAGCGGGCAGTGGCCGGCCTCGATACCCAGGGGGCAGCCGACGGCCAGGCCGAACAGGTAGGCGGTCAGGGCGTCGCTGGTCATGCTGTCGTAACTGCTGGCGCTCACGGGCATCGGTTTTTCGCTGGGCCTGCACCCATTGTCGGAGAGCGAACAGCTTTCGCCTATCGGGCGGAGGCTGAAAATCGTGTAATCCAATTGCGCATCGGCCTGTCCCGGCGGGCATCTGCTTGACCTGGGTCATGATCGCCGGGGTCGTGATGCGAGCGTATAAGCCCCGGTACGCTGAAGGTGATTCGCGGCCTGGGTACGGCCGCTCACCCCTGCGGGGCGCCTGCGGCGTCCAGATTCGCTCTGCGAACTTGTCGAACCGACGAGTCCGGATCTGGTCCCCGGGCACTGCCGAAACGGACAGGGCCCACCCTGGCCGGAGGGGCTGGGTTGGTGGAGTGGTGTCCGGTGAGAGTGTTTCGCGGCCGGGTACGGCCGCTCACCCCTGCGGGGCGCCTGCGGCGTCCAGATTCGCTCTGCGAACTTGTCGAAC
>DATCZX010000220.1:0-2416 GCA_036525695.1 Gammaproteobacteria bacterium
CGCCCAACCGCGGCGCTGCAGCCCCCGCAGCGCGCCCGCGCCATCGCCCGGCAGCGCCGCCACGGCGGCCCGATCGAGCCCGGCGCTGCCTGCCTCCAGCAGCCGCGCATGCAGCGCGTACTGGCGCGGGGCCCGGCGCAGGGCGTCCGCCGCCACCTCCCGTCCGGCCGCGGTCAGGCACCAGCGCTCGGGGAGGTCGGCGACCGCGGGGCGCCCCTGGCGCAGCGCCGCGGGCAGGGCCGCCGCCAGCACCTCGCCCAGCGGGTGGTGGTAGTAAGCCGCCGACCAGGTCAGCAGCGACAGCTCGTCGGCGCGCAGCAGGGGGCTCCGGTCGAGCACCTCGAGCACCGCGCGCAGCGCCGCCTCCGGCTGCTCGCTCGCCGGCGCGACGCCCACTACCAGGCCGACCAGGCGCCGCCGGCCGAACGGCACCAGCACCCGGCTGCCGGGCGCCGGCAGCGCGCCACCAGCGGCCGGCGGCAGGTAGTCGAACAGGCGACGCAGGGGAACCGGCAGGGCGACCTGCAACACGGCGGGAGCGGACATCCGGCGACTCTAGCACCGACCCCGCGACGCGCCCACCGGCGCCGCGACGGCTGGCCGCCACGCGCCGGGATCAGTCACCCACTGATCCACAGTTCCTGTGGATAACATTGTGGAAACTGGCGGGGACAGGGTGCCAAGTGCTTGAGCGGCATGGACTGGGGCCCGCTTGGTCATTTTTGCTCCAATCGAACATAAATACAGATAATACAATAAGTTATATAGATTACATGAAGCTTGTGAAGCAGATTCGACGCCAACCTCGGCAGCGGCGCCGGGGCCCGGCTCCATTGTGCATAACAAAAACCCCGGGGAGGGACCTGCGGTGCCGCGCAAGCGCTTGACCGGCAAGCACCTGGTGCCGATCATCCGGCCATGCTCGACGCCGCAGGCCACCGCAACCGCTACCTGCTGGGCTGCCTGCTGATGTGGGGCGGGGTGCTCTGCGCGCTGCTGGCGACGCTGCTGCCGGAGGCCGGTCCGGCCACCCCCTGGCTGCTCGGCGCGGCGCTGGCGGGGGCAGCCAGCGGCGCCCTGCTGCGCCGGCGGCACTGCCCGCGGCGGCGCCCCGGGGAGAGCTGCGGGATCCGCCCACCCCCCCGGCAGTAGGCGCTCGCGGCTACTCGACGGTGACCGACTTGGCCAGGTTGCGCGGCTGGTCGACGTCGGTGCCGCGCAGCACGGCGACGTGGTAGGCGAGCAGCTGCAGCGGCACGGTGTAGACGATCGGCGCGATCACCTCGTCGGTCGGCGCCACCTCGAGCACCTCGACCCCCGGCCCGGCCGCCATCCCGGAACCGGGGTCGGCGAACACGTAGAGGCGGCCGCCGCGCGCGCGCACCTCGTGCAGGTTCGACTTCAGCTTCTCCAGCAGCTCGTTGTTCGGCGCCACCGCGACCACCGGCATGTCGTCGTCGACCAGTGCCAGCGGGCCGTGCTTGAGCTCCCCGGCCGGGTAGGCCTCGGCGTGGATGTAGGAGATCTCCTTGAGCTTCAGCGCCCCTTCCAGCGCCACCGGGTAATGGTCACCGCGGCCCAGGTAGAGGGCGTGGTGCTTGTCGGCGAAGGCGGTCGCCAGGCGCGCGATCGGCGGGTCGAGTTCCAGCGCGCGCTCGACCTTGCGCGGCAGCGTCAGCAGCTGGCCGACCAGGCTGCGCTCGGTCACCTCGTCGAGCCGGTGGCGCCGGCCGAGCGCGATCACCAGCAGCAGCAGCGCGACCAGCTGGGTGGTGAACGCCTTGGTCGAGGCGACGCCGATCTCCGGGCCGGCGCGGGTCATCAGCACCAGTTCCGACTCGCGCACCAGCGAGCTCTCGGGGACGTTGCAGATCGCCAGCGTGTGCGCGTAGCCGAGCTGCCTGGCGGCGCGCAGCGCGGCCAGCGTGTCGGCGGTCTCGCCCGACTGCGAGACGGTGACGAACAGCGACTCCGCCGGCACCACGTGGCGCCGGTAGCGGAACTCGCTGGCGACCTCGACCGCGCAGGGCAGCCCGGCCAGCGCCTCCATCCAGTAGCGCGCGACCAGGCCGGCGTGGAAGCTGGTGCCGCAGGCGACGATCTGCACCGCGCGCACGCGGTCGAACACCGCGCCGGCGCCCGGCCCGAAGGCCGCCTCGAGCAGCCGGCCGCCGCCGAGGCGGCCCTCCAGGGTGTCGGCCAGCGCGCGCGGCTGCTCGTGGATCTCCTTCAGCATGTAGTGGCGGTAGTCGCCGCGCTCGGCCGCGTCGGCCGCCAGCGCGCTGGCGTGTTCCGGCCGCTCGACCAGGTTGCCGGCGGCGTCGAGGACGGTCACCGCGTCGCGGCTCAGGTCGACGACGTCGCCCTCCTCGAGGAACAGGAAGCGCTGCGTCACCGGCAGCAGCGCCAGCACGTC
>DATCZX010000221.1:0-4758 GCA_036525695.1 Gammaproteobacteria bacterium
GATCTCGATCCAGAACGAGCGCGAGTTCCGCGCGCTGTGCGCCGAGGTGCTCGGCCAGCCCGGGCTGCCGGACGACCCGCGCTTCGCCAGCAACGTCGCCCGCTGCGGCCACCGCGCCCCACTCGACGCGATCATCGAGGCGCGCTTCACCGCGCTGCCGCGCGCCGAGTTGCTGGCGCTGCTACGCTCGGCGAAGATCGCCTACGGCGAGCTGAACGACGTCGCCGGCCTGTCGCGCCACCCGGTGCTGCGCCGGGTCGAGGTCGACACCCCGAGCGGGCCGGTGCGGCTGGCCGCGCCGCCGCAGGCGGGCGGCGGTCCGCTCGGTCCGGTCCCGGCGATCGACGCCCACGGCCAGGCCATTCGCGAGGAGTTTGCCGCATGAGCATCGACATCGAGCACCTGCGCAGCTGGATCGGGCGCGAGGAGGAGGCGACCGGCCACGCCAGCGGCTGGCAGGCCGCGGTGATGCAGGCGACCCTGGACCGGGTGCCCCCGGCCTACGCCGACGGCGACCCGCTGCCGCCGGGCTGGCACGTGTTCTACTTCCCCGAGGTGGTGCGGCTGGCGGAGACCGGCCCGGACGGCCACCGCCGGCGCGGCGAGTTCCTGCCGCCGGTGCCGCTGCCGCGGCGCATGTGGGCCGGCAGCCGGATGCGCTTCCTGCAGCCGCTGCGGGTCGGCGAGCGGCTGACCCGGCTGTCGCGGATCACCGCGGTGGAGATGAAGGAGGGGCGCTCCGGCCCGCTGGTGTTCGTCACCACCGAGCACACGATCTCCGGCGAGAACGGCGTCGCCACGCGCGACGAGCACGTCGCGGTCTACCGCGGTCCAGGGGTCGCCGCCGGTGCGCGCAAGGGCAACGACGCGCCGGCGGAGCCGGCCTGGCAGCGCCAGGTGGTGCCGTCGCCGGTGCTGCTGTTCCGTTTCTCGGCACTGACCATGAACAGCCACCGGATCCACTACGACCGTGACTACTGCACCGGGGTGGAGGGTTACCCGGGGCTGGTGGTGCACGGCCCGCTGGTGGCGCTGCTGCTGCTCGACCTGTTCACCGAGGCCAATCCCGGCGCGACGCCGAGCAGCTTCGACTTCCGCGCGCTGGCGCCGCTGTTCGACGGCGCCCCGTTCACGCTGGCCGGACGGCCGCACGGCGACGGGGCGACGCTGTGGGCCGCGGGTGCCGACGGCCAGGTGGCGTTCGGCGCCACGGTGGAGTGCACGCCGGACTGAGGTCGCCGGCGGCCTCGCCCCGACGGCGCCTCATCCCGGGCAGCCGGCGGTTTCCAGGTACAGCGCGCCACGGCCGCCGCGCAGCTCGCGCAGGCGCTCGGCCAGCGGTTCGGCCAGCGCGACCGGTCCGGCGACGTAGGTGGCGAGCGGCTCCTCCGGCAGCGTCGCCGCGAGGGCGTCGGCCAGCGCGGCGACGGCCGCCGCGTCGGCCCCCGGCAGCTGGTGGGGCCGGTAGTCGAAGTCGTCGAGCGCGTCGCCCCAGGTCCGGCACAGGTTGTCGAGGTAGAGACCGGGCGGGCGCGTCGCCACCCGCCACAGGAACAGGGCCGGGCACTGCTCCAGCGCCAGCGCGTGCTCGACCAGGCTGCGGATCGCGGCGAAGCCGCTGTCCACGGCCACCAGCAGCAGCGGCCGGGGGTCGTCGGTGTCGAGCACGAAACGGCCCTCGGGGCCGTCGACGCCGATGGTCGAAAAGCGTCGCAGGCGCCCCTCGAGCAGGGCCGTCGCCAGCGCCGCGTCACCGACCCGCGGCAGGTCGAAGCGCAGCACCCCCTCCTCGCACGGGCAGCTGGCGATGCCCAGCTCGAGCGGCGGCAGGCCGGGCGCGCTGAGCCGGGCACGCTGGCCGGCGACGAAGCGGAAGCGCTGGCTGCGCGGGGTGCGCAGCGTGACCAGGGCGAGCGCCTCGTCGACCGCCGTCACCTCGTGCAGCCGCGTCGACAGACTCTGCGGGCGGATCTGTTCGACGCCGGCCGCCTCGCCGGCCTCGAGCACCAGGTCGCTGGCCGCGGTGACCGCGCAGCTGAGGATCGCCCCGGCCAGCGTCCCGGCCTCGCCGAAGCTGAAGTCGTGGTGGCGCACCGTCTCCACCCGCCCGGCCAGCAGCCGGGCGCGGCACTGGCCGCAGTGGCCGTTGCTGCAGCCGTAGGCGAACGGCAGCCCGGCGCGCAGCGCGGCCTCGAGCAGGCTGTCCCCGCCGACCACCTCGAAGGTCTTGCCCGACGGCTCCACGCGCACCTGGTAACCCATGCCCGGCAGCATACACCGGGCGCACGCAGGCATAATCGTTGCTGCCACCCACGCGCAGAGAGGGCCAGCATGCAGCAGCCGTTCGCCTGGGAACCGGATCCGCGGGGCGTCGCCGCGGCCACCCTGACCCGTTTCATCGAGGCCCACGGGCTGGCCGGCTACGCCGCGCTGCAGGCGCGCGCCGACGCCGAGCCGGAGTGGTTCTGGGCCGCGGTGCAGGCGTTCTTCGGCATCCGCTTCGAGCGCCCGTGGACCCGGCTGCTGGACGTCTCCGCGGGGGCGCCGTGGGCCCGCTGGTGCGTCGGCGGCACGACCAACCTGGCCGCCAACTGCCTCGACCCCGGGCGCGCCGACGACGCCGCCGAGGCGGTGGTCTGGGAGGGCGAGCAGGGCGCGGTGCGGCGCTGGACCCGGGCCGAGCTGCGCGCCGAGACCGCGCGCCTGGCCCACGGCCTGCGTGCGCTCGGCCTCGGTCCCGGCGACGCGGTCGGCCTCTACCTGCCGATGCTGCCGGAGACCCTGGCCGCGTTCTTCGCGGTGGTGGCGATCGGCGGCATCGTGGTGCCGCTGTTCTCCGGTTTCGCCGCCGACGCCGCCGCGACGCGGCTGCAGGACGCCGGCGCGGTGGCCCTGCTGACCGCCGACGCCACCGCGCGGCGCGGGCGCCAGGTGCCGCTGAAGGCGACCGCCGACGCGATCGCGGCGCAGGTGCCGACGCTGCGCCACCTGGTGGTGCTCGGCGTGCCCGGCGCCGCGGGCAGCCGCGAGCCCGGCAGGGACCACGACTGGCAGGCGCTGTGTGCCGCCCAGCCGGACACCTGGGAACCGCTGGCGGTGCCGGCGGACAGCCCGTGCATGCTGGTCTTCACCTCCGGCACCACCGGGCGCGCCAAGGGCACCGTGCACACCCACGCCGGCTTCCTGACCAAGCTGGCCGCCGACTTCGGCCTGTCGCTCGACTTCCAGCCGGGCGACCGCATGCTCTGGATGTCCGACATGGGCTGGGTGGTCGGGCCGATGCAGGCGGTGGTCAGCAGCTTCCTCGGCGGCAGCCTGGTGCTCGCCGAGGGCACCCCCGACTGGCCCGACCCGGGGCGGCTCTGGGGGCTGGTCGAGCGCCACCGGGTCAGCTACCTCGGCCTGGCGCCGACCGTTGCCCGCGCGCTGATGCGCCACGGCGACGACTGGGTCGCGCGCCACGACCTGACCAGCCTGCGCCTGACCGTCTCCTCGGGCGAGCCGTGGAACCCGGACTCGTGGGAGTGGTTCTTCGACCGCGTGTGCCGGCGCCGGGTGCCGATCCTCAACGTCAGCGGCGGCACCGAGATCGGCTGGGGCATCCTCACCGGCACGCCGCTGCACCCGCTGAAACCGTGCGCGTTCGCCGGCCCGTGCCTCGGCATGGGGGTCGACATCGTCGACGCGGAGGGCTACCCGGTGGCGCCGGGCGAGGTCGGCGAACTGGTGCTGCGCCAGCCGTCGATCGGCCTGACCCGCGGCCTCTGGCGCGACCGCGAGCGCTACCTCGACAGCTACTGGCGGCAGCTCCCCGGCCTCTGGGTGCACGGCGACTGGGCCAGCCGCGACAGCGACGGCATGTGGTACATCCACGGCCGCTCCGACGACACGATCAAGCTCGCCGGCAAGCGCACCGGGCCGGCGGAGATCGAGTCGCGGCTGCTGGCCACCGGGCGCGTCGCCGAGGCCGCCGCGTGCGGCATCGCCGACCCGGTCAAGGGGCAGGCGGTGGCGCTGGCCTGCGTGCCGGCAGCGGGAGAGCAGCCGGGCCCGGAGCTCGCGCAGGCACTGGCCGACGCGGTGGTCGCCGGGCTCGGCGGACCGTTCCGCCCGGCGCGCGTGGTGTTCGTCGACGAGCTGCCGAAGACGCGCAGCCAGAAGGTGATGCGGCGGGTGGTGCGGGCCGCGTTCGAGGGGCGCGACCCCGGCGACCTGGCCGCGCTGGTCAACCCGGAGGCGGTCGAGGCGCTGCGCCGCGAGGTCGCGCGGGCGGACACCGGCTGAGCGGCAGCGCGGCGCGGTTGGGCGCACCCGCGGTGACTTGCCGGACCGGGGCAGTTGTTGATATATGTCAGCAGTTCCTTTGGCCAGGGGGGTTGCGATGCACTACCTGTCACCTCTGCGGCGCCGCGGCTGGGCCGTGCTGCTCACCGGGCTGCTGCTGGGCCTGAGCGCCGCGTCGTCGCGCGCCGACCTGCTCGGCCACGGCGGCCTGGTGCGCGCGCTGGCGCTGTCGCCGGACGGCAGCCAGGTGCTCAGCGGCGGCTTCGACTACACGCTGCGGCTGTGGGAGTTCGGCACCCAGGACGAGCTGGCGGTGCTGCAGGCCCACGACGCCCCGGTCAACACCGTCGCCTTCACCCCGGACGGCCGCCACGCGCTGTCGGGCGGCGCCGACGGTCGCCTGGTGCTGTGGGACACCGCCCGTGGCGTCGTGCTGCGCTCGGTCAACGCGCACGCCAACCAGGTGGTGGCGAT
>DATCZX010000222.1:0-7545 GCA_036525695.1 Gammaproteobacteria bacterium
CAGGAAGTCGCCGTCGACGCTGACCTCGCCCGGGAACTTGCCGTGCGCGGTGTCGTACTTGGTCAGGTGGGCGTTGGTCTTCGCATCACCCAGGTCGTTGATGGCGACGATCTCGATCTCGCCGCTGCGCCCGCCCTCGTACAGCGCGCGCAGGATGTTGCGGCCGATGCGCCCGTACCCGTTGATCGCGACTCGAATCGCCATGTGCTTGCTCCTTAACCAATGCATTCAGTGAGGTGCCGCCACCCGCTGCGGCGGGACCGGGGGCCAAAGGATACATGAGCGCCCCGCCAGCGGCACCGGCCGCCGGCCCGTCAGCCGGACAGCGCCGACTCGGCCGCCGCGGCCACCGCCTCGGCGGTGAAGCCGAAGCGGGTGAACAGCTCGCCGGCCGGGGCCGAGGCGCCGAAGCGGTCGATGCCGACCACCCGCCCCTGCAGGCCGACGTAGCGGTACCAGCCGCTGCTGACCCCGGCCTCGACCGCGACCCGCGCGCCGACCGCGGCCGGCAGCACCGACTCGCGCCAGGCCGCGTCCTGGGCCTCGAAGCGCTCGACGCACGGCATCGACACCACGCGCACCCGCCGGCCGGTCAGCTGGTCGGCGGCGGCCAGCGCCAGCGCCACCTCGGAACCGGTGGCGATCAGGATCACCTCGGGGCTGCCGGCGCAGTCGCGCAGCACGTAGCCGCCGCGGGCGATCGCCGCCAGCTGCGCGGCGTCGCGCGGCTGGTGCGGCACGTTCTGCCGGGTCAGCGCCAGGCAGCTCGGGCCGTCCTTGCGCTCGATCGACTGCTGCCAGGCGACCGCGGTCTCGACCGCGTCGCACGGCCGCCAGACGTCGACGTTGGGGATCATCCGCAGGCTGGCGACGTGCTCGATCGGCTGGTGCGTCGGGCCGTCCTCGCCGAGCCCGATCGAGTCGTGGGTCAGCACGTGGATCACCCGCTGGCGCATCAGGCCGGCCATGCGGATGGCGTTGCGCGCGTAGTCGGAGAAGACCAGGAAGGTGCCGACGTAGGGGACCAGGCCGCCGTGCAGCGCCATGCCGTTGGCGATCGCGGCCATGCCGAACTCGCGCACGCCGAACGACAGGTAGTTGCCGTCGGTGGCGTTGCGGCCGAGCGGGCGCG
This sequence comes from Gammaproteobacteria bacterium, assembly GCA_036525695.1. Taxonomy (GTDB): domain Bacteria; phylum Pseudomonadota; class Gammaproteobacteria; order QNFN01; family QNFN01; genus DATCZX01. The sequence goes on from DATCZX010000222.1 coordinate 1,133, forward strand.
AGCCGGACCAGGCGGTCAGGTTGGAGCCGGTCAGGTCGGCCGAGCCGCCGAAGAACTCGGGCAGCTGCGGCCCGAAGCGCTCGAGCGCCTGCTGCGACGCCTTGCGCGTGGCCACCTTCGGCGCCGCCGCGTCGGTCGCGGCGATCGCCGCGGCGCTGGTCGCGGCCCAGTCCGCCGGCAGCTCGCCGGCGAGGCGCCGCTCGAGCTCGGCGGCCAGCTCCGGGTGGGCGGCGCGGTACGCCTCGAGGCGCGCGTTCCACGCCTGCTCGGCGGCGGCCCCGCGGCCGCGCGCGTCCCAGCCGCCGTAGACCTCGGCCGGCACCTCGAACGGCGCGTGCGGCCACTCCAGGTTGGCCCGCGCGGCGGCGATCTCGGCGTCGCCGAGCGGCGCGCCGTGGCAGTCGTGGCTGCCGCACAGGTTCGGCGCGCCGTAGCCGATCACGGTCTTGGCGCAGATCAGGCTCGGCTTGTCGTTGACCGCGCGCGCCTCGTGCAGCGCGCGGGCGACCGCGGCGGCGTCGTGGCCGTCGACGTCGCGCACCACGTGCCAGCCGTAGGCCTCGAACCGGCCCGGGGTGTCGTCGGTGAACCAGCCCTCGACGTGGCCGTCGATCGAGATGCCGTTGTCGTCCCAGACCGCGATCAGCTTGCCCAGGCCGAGCGTGCCGGCCAGCGAGCAGGCCTCGTGCGAGATCCCCTCCATCAGGCAGCCGTCGCCGAGGAAGGCGTAGGTGTAGTGGTCGATCAGCTTGTGGCCGTCGCGGTTGAACTGCGCGGCCAGCACCTGCTCGGCCAGCGCCATGCCGACCGCGTTGCTGATGCCCTGGCCGAGCGGCCCGGTGGTGGTCTCGACGCCGGGGGTGTCGCCGAGCTCGGGGTGGCCCGGGGTCTTCGAGTGCCACTGGCGGAAGGCCTTCAGGTCGTCGATGCCGACGTCGTAGCCGGACAGGTGCAGCAGCGCGTAGACCAGCATCGAGCCGTGCCCGTTGGAGAGCACGAAGCGGTCGCGGTTGGGCCACGCCGGGTTGGCCGGGTTGTGCTGCAGGAAGTCGTTCCACAGCACCTCGGCGATGTCGGCCATGCCCATCGGCGCCCCCGGGTGGCCCGAGTTGGCGCGCTGCACGGCGTCCATGCTGAGGGCGCGGATGGCGTTGGCGAGTTCACGACGTGTCGGCATGGCGACCTCCCTGGCAACGGTGGACATCCCGCTGGCCTCCTCTCGATGTGGTGGACGGCAGGCGGCCCGGGGGCCGCGGCGCCGCCACTATACGGTGGCCACAGGTATAAATGACACTAAATTATCCTGATATCAGGATAAGCTGAGCCTTATGAAGATACGCCTCGCGGCGCGCCGCCAGTTCAGTCCTCGTCGCGCCACTTGATCGAGCAGCCGATGCTCGGGACCTGGTCCACCGGCCCGCGGCCGGTGTCGGCGACCTGCAGCATCGCCTCGACCAGCTCGCGGCGGGCGTCGGCCGGGGCGGGGTCCTTGCCGCTGGCGTCGAGGCGGCCACGGTACTGCAGCTCGAGGTCGGCGTTGTAGCCGAAGAAGTCGGGGGTGCAGACGGCACCGTAGGCGCGCGCGACCGCCTGGCTCTCGTCGTACAGGTAGGGGAACGGGAAGCGCAGCTCCGCGGCCAGCGCGCGCATGTTGTCGAACGAGTCCTCGGGGTACTGCGCCGGGTCGTTGGCGCTGATCGCCACGGCGTGCACGCCGTGCTCGCGCAGCGCGCGGACGTCCTGCAGCAGCCGCTCGCGGACCGCCTTGACGTAGGGGCAGTGGTTGCAGATGAACATCACCAGCAACCCCTTCGGGCCGCGGCAGTCGGCCAGCGTCCAGGTGCGGCCGTCGGTGCCGGGCAGGCTGAAGTCGATCGCCGGCTGGCCGAAGTCGCAGACCGGGGTTTCCGTACGTGCCATGGGGAACTCCTCGCTTGCAGGCTCGGGCCGCGACCTGGCGGCCCGGCGGGGCGCACATTGTGCCCGATCGCCGCTTCGCGTTGAACCGCTGCCGCGGCCCGGGCACGGCCGCGCGGGGCTTCAGAACACCCGGTTCAGCCCGTTCAGCGCCGCCACGCGGTAGGCCTAGGCCATGGTCGGGTAGTTGAAGGTGGTGTCGGCGAAGTAGCGCAGCGTGTTGGCCTGGCCCTTCTGCGCCATGATCGCCTGGCCGATGTGGATGATCTCGGAGGCCTGGTGGCCGAAGCAGTGGATGCCGAGGATCTGCAGCGTCTCGCGGTGGAACAGGATCTTCAGCATGCCGGTGGTCCAGCCGGTGATCTGCGCGCGGGCGAGGTTCTTGAAGATCGCCCGGCCGACCTCGTAGGGCACCTTCTGCTCGGTCAGCTCGCGCTCGGTGCGGCCGATGAAGCTGATCTCCGGGCTGGTGTAGATGCCGGTCGGGATGTCGCGCACCAGCGCCAGGTCGCTGTCGTGGTCGACGATGTGGCGGCCGCAGAAGCGGCCCTGGTCGTAGCTGGCGCTGGCCAGCGCCGGCGGGCCGACCACGTCGCCGACCGCGTAGATGTGCGCCAGCGCGGTCTGGTAGTGCTCGTTGACGGCGACGTGGCCGCGGTGGTCGACGCCGATGCCGATCGCCTCGAGGCCCATGTTCTGGCTGTTGCCGGTACGGCCGTTGGCGAACATCAGCACGTCGGAGCGGATCTTCTTGCCCGACTCGAGGTGCAGCACGACGCCGTCGTCGTCGGCCTCCACGCCGGTGTAGCTCTCGCCGTGGAACAGCATGATCCCCTGGTCGATCATGTGGTAGCTGAGGCTGTCGGTGATCTCCTGGTCGAGGTGCGAGAGCAGCGTCTCGCGGGTGTTCACCAGCTGCACCGAGATGTTCAGGTTGCTGAAGATCGACGCGTACTCGCTGCCGATCACGCCGGCGCCGTAGATCGCGATCGAGCGCGGGGTCTCGCGCAGGTTCAGCACCGTGTCGCTGTCGACGATGCGCGGGTGGCCGAAGTCGATGTCGTCCGGCCGGTACGGGCGCGACCCGGTGGCGATGACGAAGTGGTCGGCGGTGAGCACCTTGCGCCCGCCGTTGGGCGCGGCGACCTCGACGGTGTGGGGGTCGCTGAAGCTCGCCTGGCCGTGGAGCACGCGCACCTTGTTGCGCTCGTAGAAGCGCCGGCGCATGCGCACCTGGCTGGCGATCACGTTCTCGGCGCCGCGCAGCAGCTGCGGGTAGGTGATCTCGGTCGACTCGGCGATCTGCTGGAACAGCGGGTCCTCGCGGAAGTCGGTGATCCGCTGGATGGTCTGGCGCAGCGCCTTGCTCGGGATCGTGCCCCAGTGCGTGCAGCCGCCGCCGACCATGGTGTGCCGCTCGACCACGGCGACCTGGCGCCCGCTCTTGGCCAGCGTCATCGCGGCGCCCTCGCCGCCGGGCCCGCTGCCGATCACCACCACGTCGTAATGTCGCGCCGTCATGCCTGCCACCGTTGGCTGCGGCCCCGGGCGGGGCCGTTGCGGGGCGCCATTATGCCGCCCTGCGCGCGGCCAGGGTCAAGCGCGCGGCGGGGTGCCGGTGCTACCATTCCGCGGACAGCGCGGGGCAGCCGCCCCGCGGCGCAAATGCCCGTGGCGGGAGCCGCTGAAGCAGCACTTTCCGGGCAGCGCAGGGGAGACGGATGACTGAAGCTTTGCGCGTCGGCCACATCCTCCACGAGGAACTGCTGACCTGCGACCCCGAGCTGCCGCTGCACGAGGCCGCCGCGCGCATGCGCGCGGCCCGCTGCAGCTCGATCCTGGTGGTCAGCGGGGAGACCGCGCTCGGCATCTGGACCGAGCACGACGCGCTCGCCGTCGACCTCGCCGAGCCCGCCGCGCTCGAGCAGCCGATCAGCGCGCTGATGAGCAGCCCGGTCAGGACCATCGACCGCCACGCGACGCTGGACGAGCTCGGGCGGCGCTTCGACCGCGAGCAGATCCGCCACCTGCTGGTGCTCGGCGAGCACGGCCGCTTCGCCGGCATCGTCTCGCAGACCGACGTGGTGCTGAACTACGGCCTCGAGCGCTACCTGCAGCTCAGCGAGGTCGGCACCGCGCTCAGCGGCCCGGTGCTGCAGCTGCCGCCCGCGCTGCCGGTCGCCGAGGCCGCCGCACGGATGCGCGCCGCCGGGGTCGACGCGGCGGTGGTCACCGGCAGCGGCGAGCAACGGCCGGGGATCCTGACCGAGCGCGACCTGGTGCGCTGCATCGCCGGGCGCAGCAGCGACGCCCGCGCCGGCGACCTGGCCAGCCGCCCGCTGCTCAGCGTGGCGCGCAACTGCTCGCTGCTGCGCGCGCGCGACCTGTCGGTGCAGAAGGGGGTGCGCCACCTCGCGGTGAGCGACGCCGACCACGCGATCGTCGGCCTGCTCTCGTTCGCCGACATCCTGCACCTGCTCGAGCACGACCACGTCAGCCAGCTGGAGCAGGTGCTGCGCGAGCGCGAGGAGGCGCTGATCGCCTCGCAGCGCAGCCTGCGCCTGGCCCAGCAGGTGATCGACGCCTCCCAGGACGGCGTCGTGGTGACCGACGCCGACGGGGTGATCGAGGCGGTCAACCCGGCCTTCACCCGGCTCACCGGCTACCGCGCCATCGAGGCGCTGGGCAAGACCCCGGCGATCCTCAAGTCGGGACGCCACGACAAGGCCTTCTACGCGGCGATGTGGCACGCGCTGCGCACCGGCGGGCACTGGCAGGGCGAGGTGTGGAACCGGCGCAAGAACGGCGAGATCTACCCCGAGTGGCTGACCATCACCACGCTGGTCGACGAGGACGGCGGCGAACGCAAGTACGCCGGGGTCTTCAGCGACATCTCCGAGCGCAAGGAGAACGAGGAGCGGATCCGCTCGCTGGCCTACTACGACCCGCTGACCGCGCTGCCGAACCGGCGCCTGTTCCACGACCGCCTGTCGGTCGCGCTGCCGCAGATGCGCCGCCACGGCCAGCGCCTGGCGGTCCTGTTCATCGACCTCGACCTGTTCAAGCGGATCAACGACACCCTCGGCCACAGCATCGGCGACCAGGTGCTGATGGAGATGGCGGACCGCCTGCGCGAGTGCGTGCGCGACGGCGACACGGTCTCGCGGATGGGCGGCGACGAGTTCACCGTGATCCAGCCCGACATCCACTCCGCCGACGACGCGCTGCGCCTGGCGCGGCGCATCGTCGACAGCATCCGCAGGCCGTTCGCCGCCGGCGGGCGCGAGCTGTACGTCACCACCAGCATCGGCATCGCCCTCTACCCCGGCGACGGCGAGACCCCGGAGGAGCTGATCAAGAACGCCGACACCGCGATGTACCGGGCCAAGGACCTCGGCCGCAACAGCCACCAGCTCTACGCCCAGTCGATGAACGCCGAGTCGTTCGAGCGGCTGACCATGGAGAGCCACCTGCGCCAGGCGCTGGAACGCGACCAGCTGCTGCTGAACTACCAGGTCAAGGTCAACCTGCTGGAGAACCGCACCAGCGGCGTCGAGGCGCTGCTGCGCTGGCAGCACCCCGAGTTCGGCCTGGTGCCGCCGGCGCAGTTCGTGCCGCTGGCCGAGGGCAACGGCCTGATCGTGCCGATCGGCACCTGGGTGCTGCGCGAGGCGTGCCGCCAGGCGTACGCCTGGCTCAGCGCCGGGCTGCCGGGGATCAGCGTCGCGGTGAACTTCTCGCCGCGGCAGATGCAGCGCATCGACCTGGTCGAGACGGTGATCGCCGCGCTGCAGGACACCGGCCTGCCGGCGGAACGGCTGGAGATCGAGCTGACCGAGAGCGTGCTGATGGAGCACATGGACGAGGTGGCGCCGAAGCTGCACCGGTTGCGCGCCGAGGGGGTGCGCATCTCGATCGACGACTTCGGCACCGGCTACTCCAGCCTCGCCTACCTGAAGCGGCTGCCGATCGACAAGCTGAAGATCGACACCAGCTTCGTCCGCGACGTGCCCGAGGATGCCGACGACGCCGAGATCGTCGCCGCGATCGTCGCGATGGCGCACCGGCTCGGGCTGCAGGTGGTCGCCGAGGGGGTGGAGAAACCGGAGCAGGTGGAGTTCCTGCGCGGCCTCGGCTGCGACGAGATCCAGGGCTACCTGGTCAGCCGCCCGCTGTCGGCGGAGAACATCGGCAGCCTGCTCGAGCGCCACCTGCTCCCCGAACTCGCCGGTTGAGAGCTTGGGAAGAGAGCGTGGCGAGCGGTTCGAGCGCAGGGCGGACGGAGCACAGCGACGCGACTTGTCCACTCGATAGGCGAGGCGCGAGCAGCGCCCGACGCAGCGATCGAACCGCGAAGTAGATCTATTCTCAAGCTCCGACCCCCGGGCCCGGGGCCCGCACCACCGTGACAGCGACACCCGCCGAACTCGCCCGCGCCCTCGACGACGCCCTGCTGCGCGACCGGCCGCGACTGCGCGCGCGGCTGCGCGGCCTGC
>DATCZX010000223.1:0-16974 GCA_036525695.1 Gammaproteobacteria bacterium
GGGGTTCGCGGCCTCGTTCTTCTTCGACCAGGACGGGTCCCTGGAGCAGGGGCTGCGCCAGCTCACCGGCGGCGGCAAGCTCGACCGCGACGAGGCGGCCGCCGAGGTCCAGCAGCTGGCGCGCGGCTCGATCGCGTGGACCGAGCGCATCGTCCAGGAGCGCGCGCAGCTGCAGCTGACCGGCGAGCGCGACCTCAAGGCCAGCCTGCCCGACATCGCCACCTTCGCGCTGCCGGTGGCGCCGGCACCCGGCCCGAACACGGTGGTCGCCGAGATCTTCGCCTCGACCGAGAAGTCCGGCAGCGGGCCGGACGGCTGGATGGTCGAGATCGCCGAGGCGTTCAACGCCGCCGGCGTCACCCTGCCCGACGGGCGCGCCGCGCGCGTGGCGATCCGCAAGATCGCCTCGGGCACCGGGCAGGAGTTCATCTCGGCGCGCAAGTACGTGCCGGCCGGGTTCTCGCCGTCGAACCAGCTGTGGGTCGAGATGGTCGCCGCCAGCGGCGTGCCGGTGAAGAAGATCCGCGACAAGACCGTCGGCAACATCGCCGGCGTGGTGATGCGCGACGCGGTGTTCGAGCGGATCGGGCAGGCCTACGGCAAGGTCGACGTGCCGGCGATCGTCGACGCGGTGGTCCAGGGCCAGCTGGCGATGGGCTACACCAACCCGTTCGCCAGCAGCACCGGCCTGAACTTCCTGGTCAGCGTGCTGCAGCGCTTCAGCGGCGGCGACCCCGGGCGGATGCTCGCGCCCGACGTCGCCAGCTCGTTCGAGGGGTTCCAGCGCGGGGTGCCGTTCGTCGCGCTGACCACGCTGCAGATGCGCGACTCGGTGGAGAAGAGCGGCTCGCTCGACGCCTTCGTGATGGAGTACCAGACCTACGTCAAGACGCCGTCGCTGCAGCGCGGCTACCGCTTCGTGCCGTTCGGCGTGCGCCACGACAACCCGCTCTACGCGGTCGGCGAGGTCGACGGCGCCACCGCCGCGGTGCTGGAGCAGTACGCCGCGTTCGCCGAGCAGCCGCGCTACAGCGCGCGCGCCACCGAGTACGGCTTCAACCCGACGCTCGACTACCAGCCGGCGTTCGCGGCCCCCGACGGCGCGCTGATCGTGCAGGCGCAGCGGCTGTGGAAGGAGAAGAAGAACGCCGGGCGGCCGATCGCCGCGGTGTTCGTCGCCGACGTCAGCGGCTCGATGGCCGGCAGCCGCCTGTCGCAGCTGAAGCGCGCGCTGCTCGCCGGCGCCGACTTCATCCAGCCGGTCAACGCCATCGGCCTGGTCACCTTCAGCCACGAGGTGACCACGCTGCTGCCGGTCAAGCCGTTCGACCTGCTGCACAAGGCGGCCTTCCACGCCGCCGTGCAGCAGATGGAGGCGAAGGGCAACACGGCGATGTACGACGGCATCGTCGCCGGGCTCTCGCTGCTGGTCGAGGCGCAGCGCGCCAACCCGGGCTTCAAGCCGATGCTGTTCGTGCTCTCCGACGGCGAGACCAACCGCGGCTTGCCCTTCGACGAGGTCGCGCGGCTGGTCGAGGGTCTCGGCGTGCCGATCTACACCATCGGCTACGAGGCCAACCTGGCCGAGCTGGGCAAGGTCTCGTCGCTGGTCGAGGCGGCCAGCATCAACTCCAGCGAGGCCGAGGTCGAGTACAAGATCGGCGCGCTGCTGAACGCGCAGATGTGAGAGCCTGTGAAAGGATCACACCACCTGCTGCGACGCTCCCTGAACGCCACTGGCGGCGTTACGGGGACCCCCAAAATCGCTTACATAGTGGGACTATGCGCGCAATTTTGTGCACCCCCGTGCCTTGCCAGTGTCGCCCAGGGATCGTCTCGCGACGGCGGGCGATCCTTTCGCAGGCTCTGAGCCTTTGCGCCCGCTGCTGAGCTGGCTGGTCCTCGCGGTGGCGGCGTTCGCGGCGCTCGCCGGCGGCTACCACTGGTACCTCGGCGAGCACCCGCGCACGGTGGTCATCGTGGTCGACAGCTCGTTCCCGATGCGCGCCGACTGGGAGCGCCTGCCGGCGCTGTTCGCGCGGCTCGCGGACGACCCGTACGCCCGCTACCGGGTGGTCACCGACAAGGGCCAGGTCGCCGAGTACGCCGGGGCACCGCGGCCACCGTCGGCGGCGCCGTACGCGCCGCGCGCGCTGCAGCGGCTGGCCGAGCCGGGTTTCGCCGCGCACCTGGCCGGGGCCGACGCCGTCTACCTGGTGACCAACGCCCCGGCCGCGGAGGTGCCGGTGCTGCCCGGGGCCCGCCTGCTGCGGCCCTGAGCGCCGTCCGCTCACTCCAGCCCGTAGCGGGCCTTGACGTACGCGGCGAACAGCTCCAACTCGTTCTCCACCGGCTCCAGGATCGCCTGCTCGGCCTGGCAGCCCTCGCAGCGCCACACCGTCTCGGTGCGCCCGGAGCGGCGCATGCGCTGGAGCGGCATGTGGTAGGTCGGCGCGCCGCAGACCTGGCACTGGCCGAGGCGGAAGTAGTCGTTGTCGCGGTGGGTGTAACTGGGCATCTCCGTTGCCTCCACGGCCGCCGCAGGGCCTGGCGTTCCTGCAGCCGAGTCTAGTCCGTCAGCGGCGCGCGTGCCGCCCGCGGCCCGGCTACAATGCCCGCGCCTCGGCGACCACGGGAGAACGCGGGATGAGCGACGACGCGACGCGGCGGGACGGTTACCGCCACTTCGAGACCATCACCACGCGCTGGATGGACAACGACCTCTACGGCCACGTCAACAACGTGACCTACTACAGCTACTTCGACACCGTCGCCAACAGCTACCTGATCCACCAGGGCGGGCTCGACATCGTCGCCGCGCCGGTGATCGGCGTGGTGGTCAGCTCGAACTGCGAGTACCGCAAGTCGCTCGCCTACCCGCAGCGGCTCGACGCCGGCCTGCGCGTCGACCGCCTGGGCACCAGCTCGGTCACCTACGGCATCGGCATCTTCGCCGCCGGCGATGCCGAGGTCAGCGCCTTCGGCCGCTTCGTCCACGTCTTCGTCGAGCGCGCATCGCAGCGCCCGGTGCCGATCCCGGGACCGATCCGCGCCGCGCTCGAGCAGATCCGCGTCGACGGCTGAGCCCGCCGCACACACCAGGAGGAGAACGATGCAGATCCTGCAACCGCCCGGCTGGCCGCGGCCGAAGGGCTACAGCAACGGCGTCTCGGCGCGCGGCCGCCAGCTGTTCGTCGCCGGCCAGGTCGGCTGGGAGCCGCTGTCGCTGGAATTCGCCTCGGACGACTTCTGCGACCAGGTCGGCCAGGCCCTGGCCAACATCCGCGACGTGCTCGCGGCCGACGGCGCCGAGCCGCGCCACGTCACCCGGATGACCTGGTTCATCACCAGCCGCGAGGCCTACTTCGCCGACCGCGCCAGGCTCGGCGCCGCCTACCGTGCGGTGATGGGCGACCACTACCCGGCGATGACCACGGTGCAGGTCGCCGCGCTGCTGCCGGCGCGCGCGCTGGTCGAGATCGAGGCGCTCGCGGTGGTGCCGGAGTGAGCGCCGCCGCGGCCGGGGCATGCCGGGCGATGCAGGCAGGCCGGGCTTCAGCCCGACCCAAGGAGAAGCGCTGCCTGCAGCGGGTTCCGGCTCAGCCGGTGCCTGCGGGCGTGGCCGGCGTCGGTGTCGCCACCGCTGCTGCCGCCTCCTGGCCTGCCTCCGGGATCGGCTCGTGGCGGCGCGCGAACACGGTGTAGACCGCCGGGATCACGAACAGCGTGAACAGCGTGCCGACCAGGATGCCGCCGACGATCACCCAGCCGATCTCCTGGCGGCTCTCGGCGCCGGCGCCGGTGGCCAGCGCCAGCGGCACCGCGCCGAACACCATCGCCCCGGTGGTCATCAGGATCGGGCGCAGCCGCAGCACCGAGGCCTCGATCACCGCCTCGAGCTTCTCCCGCCCCTGGCGCTGCAGCTGGTTGGCGAACTCGACGATCAGGATGCCGTGCTTGGTGATCAGGCCGATCAGCGTGATCATGCCGACCTTGCTGTAGATGTTCAGCGTGCCGCCGGTCAGGTTCAGCGCGAGCAGCGCGCCGGTCATCGCCAGCGGCACCGTGAACATGATGATCAGCGGGTCGACGAAGCTCTCGAACTGCGCCGCCAGCACCAGGTAGATGAAGCCCAGCGCGAGCAGGAAGGTGAACGCCAGCGTGGCGCTCGAGGTCTTGAACTCGCGCGTCGAGCCGGCGTAGTCGATGCGCACGTCGGGTGGCAGCAGCTCGCGCGCCGCGGCCTCGAGCTGCTCCAGCGCCTGGCCCTGGGTGAATCCGGGCTCGAGGCTGCGTGCGGTGATGGTCGCCGAGCGCAGCTGGTTGAAGTGGTTCAGCTCCTTCGGCGCGATCGTCTCCTCGAGACGGATCAGGTTGGCCAGCTGCACCATCTCGCCGCCGGGGGCACGCACGTAGACCTCGCTCAGCGCGGCGGGGTCGGTGCGCTCGACGTCGGCGACCTGGACGATCACGTCGTACTGCTCGCCGGCGCGCTTGAACCGGGTCACCTCGCGGCCGCCGAACAGCGTCTCCAGCGTGCGCCCGACCTCCTCGACCGAGAGCCCGAGGTCGGCCACCTTGTCGCGGTCGACGGTGACGCGAATCTGCGGCTTGTTCAGCTTCAGGTCGGTGTCGAGGTTCTTCAGTGCCGGCTGCTCGTTGCCGCGCGCGATCACCTGGGCGACCAGGTCTTCCAGCTCGGTGTAGGGCCGCGTGGTCAGCAGCACCAGGTCGAGCGTGCGCTCGAGCCCGAGCGGCGGCGGGTCGGCGGCGAACGCCAGCACCCCCGGGACGCCGAAGAACTTGCCGCGCAGTTCCTGGGTGATCTGCTGCTGCAAGCGCTCGCGCTCGGACCAGTCGGCGAGCTTGGTGAACATCACCCCCTGCGACACCGTCGGGAAGCCGGAGACGGCGAAGTAGCGGTTGACCTCGGGCACCTTGGCGACGATCGCCTCGAGCTGCTTGGCGTAGCGGTCGGTGTAGTCGAGCGTCGCCCCCTCGGGGGAGATGAACACGCTGAAGATGGTCGACTGGTCCTCGACCGGGGCCAGCTCCTCGGGCAGCTGCTGGTACAGCGGCACGCCGGCGGCGAACACCGCGAGGCCGAGGCCGAGCACCAGCCAGCGCAGGCGCAGGCCCAGGCGCAGCGTCGCGCGGTAACCGCGGGTGACCCGCTCGAGGACCCACTCGATGGAGCGGTAGAGCACGCCGTGCTTCTGCTCGTGGTGCAGCAGCTTCGAGCACATCATCGGCGACAGCGACAGCGCGACGAAGCCGGAGACCAGCACCGCGGCGGCCAGGGTCCAGGCGAACTCGGTGAACAGCTTGCCGGTGGAGCCGCCGAGGAAGCCGACCGGGGCGTACACCGCGGCCAGCGTCAGCGTCATCGCCAGCACCGCGAAGCCGATCTCCTTCGAGCCCTTCAGCGCCGCCTCGAGCGGCGTCTCGCCGCGCTCCACGTGGCGGAAGATGTTCTCCAGCATCACGATCGCGTCGTCGACCACCAGCCCGATCGCCAGCACCAGCGCGAGCAGGGTCAGCAGGTTGATCGAGAAGCCGAGCCAGGCCATCACCGCGAACGCGCCGACCAGCGACACCGGGATGGTGACCAGCGGGATCAGCGTCGCGCGCAGCGAGCGCAGGAAGACGAAGATGATCAGCACCACCAGCAAGATCGCCTCGGCGATGGTGGTGTAGACGTTGTCGATCGACTCCTGGATGAACACCGACTTGTCGTGGCCGACGGAGAGCTGCATGCCCTCCGGCAACGTCGTCGCGATGCGCGGCAGCTCGGCGCGGATCGCCTGCGACACCTCGAGCGGGTTCGCGGTGGCCTGCTTGATGATGCCGAGCGCGACCGCGTTCTCGCCCTTGAAGCGCACGCTGCGCCGCTCGTCCTTGGGGCCGAGCTCGACCCGCGCGACGTCGCGCAGGCGCACCAGGTAGCCCTTTTCCTGGCGCAGGATCAGCGCGCCGAACTGCTCCGGCGTGCGCAGGTCGGTCTCGGTGAGCACGTTGAACTCGCGCTGCGCGCTCTCGATGCGCCCACCGGGCACCTCGACGTTCTGGCGGCGCAACGCCCCCTCGACGTCCTGCGGGGTGATCCCGAACGCGGCCATCCGCTTGGGGTCGAGCCAGATGCGCATCGAGTAGGTGCGGTCACCGAAGATGCGGATCTGCGCCACGCCGGGCAGGTTCTGCAGCTGCTCCTTGACGTAGCGGTCGGCGTAGTCGGTGACCTCCATCGGGTCGTGGCGGTCGGAGGCGAACGCCAGGTAGATGATCGGCTGCGCGTCGGCCTCGGTCTTCTGGATCACCGGCTCCTCGATCTCGTCGGGCAGCTTGCCGCGCGCGCGGCTGACGCGGTCGCGGACGTCGCTGGCGGCGCTGTCGGCGTCGCGCTCGAGGCGGAACACCACGGTGATCTGGCTCTGCTCGGCGCGGTTGGTCGAGGTCATGAAGTCGATGCCCTCGATGCCGGCGAGCGACTCCTCGAGCACCTGCGCGACCTGGGTCTCGATGATCTCGGCGCTGGCACCGCGGTAGGTGGTCTCGACGGTGACCACCGGCGGGTCGATGTTCGGGTACTCGCGCACGGTCAGCTGCTGGTAGGCGATGGTGCCGACCAGCACCAGCAGCAGGCTCAGCACCGAGGCGAACACCGGGCGGCGGATGCAGATGTCGGAGATGACCATCGCGCTTACCCCGCGTTGACCGGGCGCACCGGGGCCCCGGGACGCAGCTTGTGGTGGCCGGCGCTGACCACCTGCTCGCCGGCGGCCAGGCCCTCGGCCACCTCGACCTTGGCCCCCTGGCGCGTGCCGAGGCGCACCGGGGTCAGCACGGCCTTGCCGTCGACGACGCGGTAGACGAACAGCTGCTCGCCGCGGGCGAAGACCGCCTCCTCGGGCACCAGCAGCGCGTCGTCGCGGCGCGCGGTGACCAGCTGCACCCGCGCGAACAGGCCGGGACGCAGCACCCCCTCGAGGTTGTCGATGCGCGCGCGCAGCGCGATGCTGCGCCCCTCGGCGTCGATCCGCGGGTCGAGCGCGTAGACCTCGCCGCTGAACGCCTGGCCGGGGAAGGCGTCGACCTCGAGGCTCAGCTGCTGGCCGGGGCGCAGCCGTGCCAGGAACACCTCGGGAACGCGGAAATCGACCTTGACCGGGTCGACGTCCTCGAGGTTGACGAGGGCCTGCCCGGGCGTGACGTAGTCGCCGACGCTGACCGCGCGCAGGCCGAGCAGGCCGCCGAACGGGGCGCGGATGCGGGTCTTGTCGAGGCGCGCGCGGGCCAGCGCTATACGCGCCGTGTTGACCTCCAGCGCGGCGGTCGCCTCGTCGCGCGCGCGGGCGCTGCCCGAGCCTTTCTTGAACAGGTCGAGGTTGCGCTCGTACTCGCGCCGGGCCTGGGCCAGGTCGGCCTCGGCCTGGGCCAGCTCGGCGCGCAGGATCGAGTCGTCGAGGCGCACCAGCGTCGCGCCGCGCTCGACCGGGCGGCCCTCGGCGAAGCTGATCTCGGTGACCAGCCCGGCGATCTCCGGGCGGATCACCACCGACTCGTCGGCCTGCAGCGTCCCGACCGCGGTGATCGTCGCGCTGACCTGCCCGGTGGCCACCGTCACCGTCTCGACGGCCACCGGCGGTGGACCCTTCGTCGCGGCAGCCTCCGGCTTGCCGCCGGCCGGCGTGTCGGCGGGCTGGCAGGCGCTGAGCAGGGCCAGGACGAGGAGGGCGGCGGGGAGGTGCGGTCGGGCGGTCAGCATGGGTCGGCAGCTTCCGGGGTGGTCTGGTGGGCGGTGGGGTCGAGCATCCGCGCGACCTCGGTGGCGAAACGCTCCGGGTCCCGCAGCGTGGCGCCGAGGCGGGTCCGCGGCAGCACGTGACGCAGCTGCAGGTGCAGCAGGTTGGCACCGAGCAGCGCGATGGCCTGGGCGCCGCTGTCGTGGCCGCCGCGCTGCCCCTGCGGCAGCGATTCGATCAGGCTGTCGAGCGCCTCCGCGGCGAGCTCCTCGGCCTGCTGCCGCTGCACCGTCAGCTCGCTCTCGCCGAGCAGGCGCAGGAACATCCCCACGCTCTCCAGGTTGGCGTGCAGGTGCCGCATGTGCGCCCGGGCGAACGGGCCGAGGCCGCCGTGCTGCGGGTCGCCGAGCAGCCCCAGCAGGCTGCGGAACTCGTCGGCCGAGCGCCGCAGCACGGCGCGGTAGAGCGTCGCCTTGCTGGCGAAGTGGTGGAACACGTTGGCCTTGGAGACCCCGGCGGCGACGGCGACCTGCTGCATCGACACGCCGTCGAAACCGCGCGCCGCGAACAGCGGGCGGGCGGCGTCGAGGATGCGCTGGGCCGCGGGAGTCTCCTCGGGGAGGGCGGCCTGGGCGGTCGCTGGATGCATGGCGGGTGGGCTCTCCTGGGCCGGGCTGACCGAGCGGTCAGCATGGTAGGGCCGGACGTGCTCGCTTGGCAACGGTCCAGGTGCGGGGTGCCCCGACGCGCCGTCGAGCTCGGGGTTGACGTGCGCGTCAACCTGTCTTGACCCGTGCGTAAGTGGCTATTTACGCTTGCGAAATGTCAGCCTTGCTTATAGCCTTCATAAAAATTCCTGACTTGCCAGCTGGGGCGTAGAGGGGGTTTTATTGTGCGCCGCACTATACCCGATGGGATAGACTAGCCGAGGCTGGCCGGGGCGCCGACCGCGTTCCGGGCCGCCGACCCAGACGAGGAACAGAGCATGCTGATCGGCATTCCGAAAGAGATCGAGGAGGGCGAGCGCCGCGTTGCGCTGACGCCCGAGTCCGCCCGCCACCTGATCGAGCTCGGCTTCACGCTGGAGATCGAGCAGGGCGCCGGCGCGGCGGCCAACTACAGCGACGAGGAGTACGCCAAGGCGGGGGTCACGCTGGTCGAGGACCCGCGCCACCTGTGGCGCACCGCCGACGTGATCATGAAGGTGCGCCCGCCGCAGCCGCACCCGGAGCTCGGCTTCAACGGCATCGAGCTGCTGAAGCCGGGGCAGACGCTGATCAGCACCATCTACCCCAAGCAGAACCCGCGCATGCTCGAGCGGCTCGCCGAGCGCGGCGTCTCGGCGATCGCGCTCGACGCGGTGCCGCGGATCTCGCGCGCGCAGAAGATGGACGTGCTGAGCTCGATGGCCAACATCGCCGGCTACCGCGCGGTGGTCGAGGCGGCGCAGCACTTCGGCCGCTTCTTCACCGGCCAGGTGACCGCCGCCGGGCGCATCCCGCCGGCCAAGGTGCTGGTGATCGGCGCCGGCGTCGCCGGGCTCGCCGCGATCGGCGCGGCGAAGAGCATGGGCGCGATCGTGCGCGCGTTCGACACCCGGCCCGAGGTCAAGGAGCAGGTCGAGAGCCTGAACGCCGAGTTCCTGATGCTCGAGTTCGACGACGAGGACGGCAGCGGCGAGGGCGGTTACGCCAAGACCATGAGCCCGGAGTTCATCAAGGCGGAGATGGACCTGTTCGCCGCGCAGGCGGCCGAGGTCGACATCATCATCACCACCGCGCTGATCCCCGGCAGGCCGGCGCCGGAGCTGATCACCGAGCGCATGGTGGTCAACATGAAGCCGGGCAGCGTGATCGTCGACCTGGCCGCCGAGGCCGGCGGCAACTGCAAGCTGACCCAGCGCAACCGGGTGATCGAGCACCACGGCGTGACGATCATCGGCTACACCGACCTGCCGAGCCGCCTGGCGGCGCAGTCGAGCCAGCTGTTCGCGACCAACCTGCGCCACCTGCTGGCCGAGCTGACCCCGGCCAAGGACGGCAACATCGTCATCGACATGGACGACGAGGTGATCCGCGGCTGCACCGTGGTCAAGGACGGCGAGATCACCTGGCCGCCGCCGGCGCCGCGCATCTCGCTGGCGCCGAGCGAGGACATCGACAAGGAGGCGGTCAAGGACCTCGCCGCCAAGGAGGAGAAGCCGGCGCACCCGCTGGCGTTCCTGGTGCCGCTGGTGCTGGCCGGCCTCGCGCTGTTCGGCCTCGGGCTGGTGGCGCCGCCGGCGTTCATGGGCCACCTGACCGTGTTCGTGCTCTCGTGCTTCGTCGGCTACATGGTGATCTGGGGCGTCTCGCACTCGCTGCACACGCCGCTGATGAGCGTGACCAACGCGATCAGCTCGATCATCGTCATCGGCGCGCTGATGCAGGTCTCGACGCCGGGCACGCTCGGCATGCTGCTGGCGACGGCGGCGATCTTCATCACCAGCATCAACATCGTCGGTGGCTTCGCGGTCACCCAGCGCATGCTGCGCATGTTCCGCAAGTGAGGGGGCGGCCATGAACTCCGGCATCATCACCGTCTCCTACCTCGCCGCCAGCGCGCTGTTCATCCTCGCGCTCGGCGGCCTGAGCCACCAGGAGAGCGCGCGGCGCGGAAACTGGTACGGCATCGTCGGCATGGGCCTGGCGCTGCTGGTCACGATCGTCGGCCTGGTCACCGCCAACTACGCCTTCCTGGTCGGCGCGCTGGTGGTCGGTGGCGCGATCGGGCTCTACCTGGCGCGCAAGGTCGAGATGACCCAGATGCCCGAGCTGGTGGCGATCCTGCACTCGCTGGTCGGCCTCGCCGCGGTGCTGGTCGGCTTCGCCAACGCGGTCGAGCACGACCCGGCGTTCACCGGCATCGAGAAGACCATCCACGACGTCGAGACCTACATCGGCATCCTGATCGGCGCGCTGACCTTCTCCGGCTCGGTGGTCGCCTACCTGAAGCTCAGCGCGAAGATCGGCGGCAAGCCGGTCCGGTTCCCCGGGCGGCACCTGTTCAACCTGGGCCTGCTGCTCGCCGCGATCTGGCTCTGCGGGGCCTACGTCAACGCCTCGGCGCAGGGCGCGGGGATGACCGAGCTGGTGCTGATGACGCTGATCGCGCTGGTGTTCGGCGTGCACATGGTGGTCGCCATCGGCGGCGCCGACATGCCGGTGGTGGTGTCGATGCTGAACTCCTACTCGGGGTGGGCCGCCGCGGCGATGGGCTTCATGCTCGGCAACGACCTGCTGATCGTGGTCGGCGCGCTGGTCGGCAGCTCCGGCGCGATCCTCAGCTACATCATGTGCAAGGCGATGAACCGCAAGTTCCTCAGCGTCATCCTCGGCGGCTTCGGCACCACGGGCGGTGCGGCGGTGGCCGGCGCGGCGGGCGACGAGGCCGACATCAAGCCGATCGAGCCGGTCGAGGTCGCGGACCTGCTGAAGGGCGCGAAGCAGGTGGTGATCCTGCCCGGCTACGGCATGGCCGTGGCCCAGGCGCAGCACATCGTGCGCGAGATCACCGAGCGGCTGCGCAAGCGCGGCGTCAGCGTGCGCTTCGGCATCCACCCGGTCGCCGGGCGCATGCCCGGGCACATGAACGTGCTGCTGGCCGAGGCCAACGTCCCCTACGACATCGTGCTGGACATGGACGAGATCAACGAGGACTTCCCCGAGGTCGACGTGTCGATCGTCATCGGCGCCAACGACATCGTCAACCCGGCGGCGCAGGAGGTGCCGGACAGCCCGATCGCCGGCATGCCGGTGCTGACCCCGTGGCTCGGCAAGACCACCGTCGTGCTCAAGCGGTCGATGGCCACCGGTTACGCCGGCGTCGACAACCCGCTGTTCTACAAGGACAACACGCGGATGCTGTTCGGCGACGCGAAGACCACGCTGAACGCGGTGCTGCAGCAGCTGTAGCGCGCCTCCAGGCCCGCCCGCCCCGGGGCGTCCCCGGGGCGGGCCGGAGTTCAATCCCTCCAGAACGGCTTGCTGCCCTCGCGCAGTGCGTCGGCGCGGCTCAGGCCGACGTCCTCTAGCGCGTGCGCGTCGAGCGCCAGCAGCTGCCGGCGCTGCCTTGCGCGCTCCTGCCAGCAGGCCAGGGTCTCGTGCAGGCCGAGCACGGCGGCGGCCAGGCCGCGGCCCCGGCGGGCGGCGTGGGGGAGGCGGATCGACGTCGTCAACGTGGCACTGTGCATGGCGGCTTCCTCGGCTGTAGCTCGAAGTCCAGCCCGGGTGGGACTGGCACGCTGAGAGTGTGCCCGCTAGACTGAAACCGATACAGATTCACATATCGCCTATTTTTCGCATAACAGTTGATGAAAAACCGGGCTGTTATGATCGAATGACAGCAAACTGTTACGCATAACACGGGGGGTCAGGTTGAAACTGTACCAGCAGGTGGCCTCCCAGGTGCGCGACCTGGTCGACCGCGGGGTCTACGGGCCTGGCGCGAAGCTGCCCTCGGTACGCAAGCTCAGCGGGCAGCTCGAGGTCAGCATCTCCACCGTGCTGCAGGCCTACGCCCGGCTCGAGGACCTCGGCCTGGTCGAGGCCGTGCCGCAGTCCGGCTACTACGTGCGCCGGGTGCCGCGCGCGGTGCCGGCACCACCCGCGATCTCCTGTCCCTCGACCCGCCCGACCGAGGTCGGGGTCAGCGAGCTCGCGCTGGAGATGCTGCAGGCCGGAGAGCGGCCCGGCATCGTCCAGTTCGGCAGCGCGCTGCCGTGCCTCGACTTCCCGGCCGTGCAGCAGCTGCCGCAACTCTACGCGCGGCTGGCGCGGACGCGCCGGGACGAGATCGGCCGCTACGAGATCCCGCCGGGCAACCCGGCGCTGCGCCTGCAGCTGGCGCGGCGCGCCGTGGACGCCGGGATCAGCGTCGCGCCCGACTGCCTGGTCGTGACCAGCGGCTGCCAGGAGGCGTTGATGCTGGCGTTGCGCGCGGTGGGGCGCAGCGGCGACACCATCGCGGTCGAGTCGCCCGGCTACTACGGCGTGCTGCAGTGCATCGAGTCGCTCGGCATGCGCGCGCTGGAGATTCCCACCGACCCGCTCGACGGGATCAGCCTCGACGCGCTGCGGCTCGCCCTGGAGCAGTGGCCGATCCGCGCGGTGATGCTGACGCCGCAGTTCAGCAACCCGCTCGGCTACCTGATGCCCGACGCCAGCAAGCAGGCGCTGCTGGCCCTGCTGGCCGAGCACGACCTGCCGCTGATCGAGGACGACATCAACGGCGAACTCGGCTTCGCCGATCACCGGTCGCGCGCGATCAAGTCCTGGGACAGCGACGGCCGGGTGCTCTACTGCAGCTCGGTGTCGAAGACGCTGGAGCCCGGGCTGCGCATCGGCTGGATCGTTCCCGGGCGCTACTACCACGCGGTCGAGCACCTCAAGGTGGTCGCCAGCATGGCCACCGCGACGCTGCCGCAGATGGTGGTAGCCGAGTTCCTCGCCACCGGCGGCTACGACCGCCACCTGCGCACGCTGCGCGCCGCCTACCGCGAGCGGCGCGACCGCCTGTACGAGCTGCTGGCCGAGCACTTCCCGGCCGCCACGCGGATCACCCGGCCGGAGGGGGGCTACCTGGCCTGGCTCGAGCTCGACCGCCGGGTCGACACGCTGCAGCTGTTCCACGACGCGCTCGCGCTCGGCATCGCGATCGCGCCGGGGCCGCTGTTCTCCGCGGTGGGCAAGTACCCCAACTTCATGCGTATCAACTACTCGATGCCGTGGACCCAGGATCGCGTGCTCGGCCTCGCCCGCCTCGGCGAGCTGGTCGCGCAGCAGCTCGAGCAGTTCGCCCCGGGCGTTGCCCACGGCTGAGCCCGGCCTGCGGCGCGGGCCACCGGTCGCGCAGCCCGATCGGCTATACTCCGCCGCCGCGACGCCGGCCCCCCCGAGCGTGTTCCGAGACCCGAACGATGCCTGATCCAGACTTGCGTGCCCGTGTCGGCACCTGGGTGACTGCGGCCCCGGTGCAGCGTTTCATCATCGCCCTGATCGTGGTCAACGCCGTGACCCTGGGGATGGAGACCTCGCCGGCGCTGATGGAGCGCATCGGCGGTGGCCTGCGCCTGCTCGACCACGCGATCCTGTCGGTGTTCGTGCTCGAGCTGCTGGCCAAGCTGTATGCCTTCCGCGGCCGTTTCTTCCGCGACCCGTGGAACGTGTTCGACCTGCTGGTGGTCGGCGTCGCTCTGGTGCCGGCCTCCGGCCCGCTGGCGGTGCTGCGCACGCTGCGCGTGCTGCGCGTGCTGCGCCTGGTGTCGACGTTGCCGAAGCTGCGCATGATCGTCGAGTCGCTGCTGCACGCGGTGCCCGGCATCGGCGCGATCGGCGGCCTGATGCTGCTGATCTTCTACGTCGCCGCGGTGATGGCGACCAGCCTGTTCGCCGCCGAGTTCCCCGAGTGGTTCGGCAGCATCGGCCGCTCGATGTACACGCTGTTCCAGGTGATGACGCTGGAGAGCTGGTCGATGGGCATCGCGCGCCCGGTGATGGCGGAGTACCCGTACGCCTGGCTGTTCTTCGTGCCGTTCATCCTGATCGCCACCTTCACCATGCTGAACCTGTTCATCGCCATCATCGTCAACACGATGCAGGAGATGCAGGCGCGCATGCTGGCCGCGGAGACCAGCGAGATCGAGACCGCGGTGCATGCCGACAGCGACCGCGTGCTGGCGGAGCTGACGGCGCTGCGCGCCGAGCTGCGCGCGCTCGGCGATCGCCTGCCGCTCGCACAGCGCAGCTAGATGACTCGGGAAATCAGTTGCTTTTTGGCCGCGCGAGGCGTTTAATGCGCAGCAGCGTTCGCCCAGTTGTGGCTCTCCCGCCTCCATCGTACTCTGGCTTGCCGGTCACCCGGACAGTCCGCCTCCTTGGAATCAACCTAGTGCGACACGTCATCCAGCCAACGGTTGGCTGGTTGCTGCAGGCGCGTAGGTGCGCAATGCCGCCCGCAGCGAGAATGTATCGACGCACACTCCTTAGGAAATTCCACTGCATGAACATCTATGTCGGCAACCTGCCCTACTCTGTCAGCGACAGTGACCTGCGCGATGCCTTCGCCGCCTTCGGCGAAGTCACCAGCGTCAACATCATCACCGATCGCATGACCGGGCAGTCGAAGGGCTTCGGTTTCGTCGAAATGCCCAGCAACAGCGACGCGGACAACGCGATCAAGTCGCTGAATGGCAGCTCGATCGGTGGCCGCAACGTCACCGTGAACCAGGCCAAGCCGCGCGAGGATCGCTCCTCGGCTCCGCGCCGCCCGCGCTACTAAGCCAGGGCTCGAAACGACCGGGGCACGGCGCAAGCCGTGCCCCGGTTTTTTTTGCTGCCGGCTGCGCACCTGTTGCCGCAAGACCATGCCGCCGTGGTAGGAGCGCCGTCCCCGGCGCGATTCTTTCATCACCAGGGCGGCTTGGCGCGGGGAGTGACCTTTTCGCCTTGGCGCTGCTAGAGTCGCTGTCGGGATTGGCCGTTCTGCCAGGGACCGTCAGGCTGTGCCCGCACCCGCTCCTGCCAACGCAACCCACGACGTGGTCGAACTGCGCCTGCAGCAGCTCGCGCACCTGTTCAGCACGCTCGATCCCTCGCTGCCCGAGGAGAAGGACCTGGAGGCCGGCGCCGAGGAGTTCATCGTCAGCTGGGCACGCCAGCTGCCAGGCGGGCGTCCGCTGACGCTGCGCATCCATCTCACCGGCAAGGCTCCCGACGCGGCCGAGTCCGGGGTAGCGCTGCAGGCCTACCGGACCTACTTCGGCAAGCAGGCCGGCTACGCCCGCTTCAAGCTGGCCCGGCTGTTCAAGGAGGGCGGCATCAGCCTGGTCATCGGCCTGCTGTTCCTCGGTCTCTGCATGACCACCGGCGACTGGCTCACCACGGTCGCCGACCACGGACTGACCCGCGTCCTCGGCGAGGGACTGCTGGTCGGGGGCTGGGTCGCGATGTGGCGCCCGATGCAGACCTTTCTCTACGACTGGTGGCCGTTGCGGCGCGAGATGCGCCTGCTGCAGCGGCTGGCCGCGGCCCGGGTCGAGCTGCTCGGCCCGGGCGGTGCCGGCAGGGGGTCGGAGTAGACTCGTTCGACTCGTTCTACTCAGACCCCAGGCTCAGCCGGCGGCGCGCAGCGCGTCGATCCGGTCGGCCAGCGGCGGGTGGGTCGTGAACAGCTTCCTGAACCCGGAGCCGAGGCCGCCGCTGATGCCGAAGGCGGCGAGCTGGTCGGGCAGCGGCGCCGGCTCGCTGGCGCGCTGCAGCCGCTCCAGCGCGCGGATCATCTTCTGCCTGCCGGCCAGGTCGGCGCCGCCGGCATCGGCGCGGAACTCGCGCCGGCGCGAGAACCAGAACACGATCATGCTGGCGAGGATGCCGAGCACCAGCTCGGCGACGATCGCGGTGATCCAGAAGGCCGGGCCGTGGCCGCGCTCGGTCTTGAACACCACGCGGTCGACGACGTGGCCGATCACCCGCGACAGGAAGATCACGAAGGTGTTGACCACCCCCTGGATCAGCGCCAGCGTCACCATGTCGCCGTTGGCGACGTGGCTGACCTCGTGCCCGAGCACCGCCTCGACCTCGTCGGCCTCCATCTGCTGCAGCAGCCCGGTGCTGACCGCGACCAGCGCCGCGTTGCGGTTCCAGCCGGTGGCGAAGGCATTCGGCTGCGCCGCCTGGAAGATCGCCACTTCGGGCATGCCGATGCCGGCCTGTTCGGCCTGGCGGCGCACGGTGTCGACCAGCCACTGCTCGGTGCGGTCGCGCGGCTGCTCGATGACCTTTGCGCCGGTCATGCGCTTGGCGGTCCACTTGCTGAGGAACAGGGAGATGAACGAACCGCCGAAGCCGAACACCGCGGCGAAGATCAGCAGGGCGTTGAGGTTCAGCCCCTGCTCGTTGAGGTAAGGCTCCACGCCCAACAGGCGCAAACTCAGCGAGAGCACCAGCACGATGGCGAGGTTGGTGGCGAGAAAAAGCGCAATGCGTTTCATGGTCGGACCGTCTCAGTTGCTGAATTCATTGCCCGCCTCGCCTGACGGCACGGCGGGCGGCTGCAGCCGGGTCAGCCCAGCATTCTCGCGCAGACGGTCGACGCGCAGCGCGACCTTTCGGCCGGTGCGTTCCACCGCCCGCTCGATCACGGCGTACAGGTCGGCGCCGGCGTCCTCGACCGAGACGGGAGGCGCATGCTCCAG
>DATCZX010000224.1:0-2576 GCA_036525695.1 Gammaproteobacteria bacterium
GGTGCGGTGACGCAGGAACCGCACCGCGGACCCCGGGGCCAGAGCCGTAGGGTGCGGTGACGCAGGAACCGCACCGCGGACCCCGGGGCCAGAGCCGTAGGGTGCGGTGACGCAGGAACCGCACCGCGGACCCCGGGGCCAGCGCTGTGCCTGGCAGGCTCAGCGCAGCCTACGGGCCACCCGCCCGCGTGCGGGGTCTCCCCGGAGCGCAAACGGATGCGACCCGGCGAGCCGTTTCCCCGCGGGCGGCTAGTGCTGCAGCCGGTTGCGCGCGCGCAGCGCGTACAGGTGCCGTTCCGCGTCGACCAGGTGCTGGCCCCAGTGCAGGCGGTAGGTGCGTTTCCAGTGGCGCGTGGCGACCTTCGCCGCCCCCTCCGGGGCAGCCTCGAGCAGCTCGAGCCCCCGGCGCACGTCGTGGTAGATGTCGACCAGGTCGTCGGCGAGGCTGCCGCTCATGTCGGCGTGGGCGTCGCCGACCGGGTCGAACTCCAGCCAGTAGCCGTCATGGTCGCCGAGCTCGCTGCGCACCCGCGTGTAGAGTTCGAAGCGCGAGTCGAGGTCATCGCCCGGGTGCAGCCGCTCGTCGAGCGCCGCCTCGGACTCGGACGCCCGCGCGTCGCCATTCTCCTCGAGGGAGACCACGGCCACGTGCAGCTGCGGCAGCAGCTGGAACACGTCGCGCAGCCAACCGGGGTCACGGTGCTCCCCGATCCCCTCGATCAGCGTGCAGAAATTCCTCGCCAGGTCGGCCATCCGGCCGGCTTCCTGGCTGGTGGCCTCATCGCCTGCCACGAGCCTCGTCCTCTTCGTCAGTCGAATCTGAGTGTAGAACAACATTCGCCGGGCGTAGCGCGGCGATGCCGGTGACCCGCGCCGGCCCGCGCTGCCGGCTCGACCCCCGGTTTGGCGGACTGCTAGACTGCCGCCCGGTGACGCAACGCAGCATGTCGAGATGGAATCGCGCGTACCCGTGGTGATGACCTTCTCCGGCCACGACCCGAGCGGTGGCGCCGGCACCCAGGCCGACATCGAGGTGCTGGCCAGCATGGGCTGCCACGCCGTCCCGGTGGTCACCGCGCTCACCGTCCAGGACACCCGCAACGTCAGCCGCGTCGAGCCGGTCGCGGCCGAGCTGATCACCGCGCAGGCGCAGGCCGTGCTCGCCGACATCACGGTCAGCGCGTTCAAGGTCGGCCTGCTCGGCGGCGTCGCGCAGCTCGACGCGGTGGCCGCGCTGGCGCGCGCCTGCCCGGAGATCCCGCTGGTGGTCGACCCGATCCTCGCTGCCGGCGGCGGCACCCGCCTGGCCGGTGCCGGGCTGGTCGACGCGCTGCGCGAACGGCTGCTGCCGATCACCACGGTGGTCACCCCGAACAGCCGCGAGGCGCGCCTGCTGGCGCCCGGCGCCGAGGGCCTCGACGCCTGCGCCGAGGTGCTGCTCGCGCTGGGCTGCGAGTTCGTCCTGGTCACCGGGACCCACGAGGCGGGCGCCGAGGTGCACAACCGGCTCTACGCCCGCGACGGGCGCCGCCACAGCCAGGCGTGGCCGCGCCTGGAGCACGAGTACCACGGCTCCGGCTGCACCCTCGCCGCCGGCCTCGCCGGCCTGCTGGCCCAGGGCCGTGACCCGTTCGCCGCCGCGCTCGAGGCGCAGCAGTACACCTGGGAGGCACTCAACCACGGCTACCGCATCGGTCGCGGCCAGCACATCCCGAACCGGCTGTTCTGGGCCGGCGAGGGCCGCGAGCGCAGGGGATGAGGCCGTTGCGCGGGCTCTACGCGATCACCGACGGGCGCCACGGCGACGCCCTGCTCGCCCCCGTCGACGCGGTGCTGCGCGGCGGCGCGGTGCTGGTGCAGTACCGCGACAAGAGCGGCGACCGGCCGCGCCGGCGCGCCGAGGCCACGGCGCTGCTGGCGCTGTGCCGCCGGCATCGCGCCCGGCTGCTGATCAACGACGACGTCGAGCTCGCCGCGGCGGTCGGCGCCGACGGCGTGCACCTCGGCCGCGACGACGGCTCGCTGGCCGCGGCCCGGGAGCGGCTCGGCCCCGGGGCGCTGATCGGGGTCTCCTGCTACGCCGACCCGGCGCGCGCGCGCGACGCGGCCCGCGCCGGCGCCGACTACCTCGCCTTCGGCAGCGTCCACCCCTCCCCGACCAAGCCGCACGCGGTGCGCGCACCGCTGGAACTGCTCGGCCAGGCCCGCGCCGAGCTCGGCCTGCCGGTCTGCGCGATCGGCGGCATCACCCCCGCCAACGGCGCCGCGCTGGTCGCCGCGGGGGCCGACCTGCTGGCGGTGATCAGCGCGCTGTTCGACGCCGCGGACCCGGAGCAGGCCGCGCGGGAGTTCGCCGGGCTGTTCGCCTCCGGCTGAGTTGCCGGCGGGGCTCCATCGGTTCCCAGGCTGGCACAGCGCGGTTCGTAGGATGCGCTGAGCTTGCGAACCGCATCGCAGGCCCAGGGGTCGCGGTGCGGTTCCTGCGTCACCGCACCCTCCCTCGGGGCGACGCGCGGAGGCCGGCGCGCTGGCACAGCGCGGTTCGTAGGATGCGGTGAGCTTGCGAACCGCATCGT
>DATCZX010000225.1:0-5244 GCA_036525695.1 Gammaproteobacteria bacterium
ACCGCGCCGAGCGCCTCGGCCAGGGTCAGCTGCAGCCGCTCGAGGCGCAGTTGCCCGGCACCGCGGAGCCCGCCACCCGCCTCGGCGACGTCGAGCGCCCCCTCCCAGCGCAGGCTGGGAAGCGCGGCGAGCCGGCCGAAATCACCGCTGGCACTGACCGCGTCGAGCTCCAGCCGGCCCGGGTGGTGCAGCGTGTAGCCGTCCGCGCCGAAGCTCGCCGACGTCGCCTCGGCCTGCCAGCCGAGCCGCGCGGCCGCCAGCTCGAGCCGCGGCGCGTCCAGCGAGAGACCGAGACCGCGGCCGTCGACGGCGCCGTCGGCGCGCAGCGCGACACGCCCGCCAGCCCCCTCGAGCAGGTACTCGCCGCGCCATTCGACCTGGTCGGCGCCGAACCGGTTGCCGGGACTGCGCCACTCCAGGCCGGCGACCAGGCCGCTGCCGGCATGGCTCGCGCGCACGCTGTCGCCCGCCCCCTGCAGGCTCTCCATCCGCCCCTTCCAGCGCACGCTGCCGGCGCGCAGCTCCCGTCCATCGGCGGGCTGCAGCATGCGCATGCCGTCGATCTGGAACCGCCCCTCGAGCACGTTGCGCACGCCGCTGTCGTCCAGTGCCAGGCCGATCTTCCCGTTCCAGGCGAAGCGCTCGAGCCCCTGCTCGAGGCCGTCGGCGCGCAGCGCCAGCTGGTCGAGCTCCAGGCTGCCGTCGAGGTCGACCGTCACCGCTGCGCCGAGGTCGACGGCGTAATCGAGGGCCAGCGCCGCGCGCAGGTCGAGAGCGATGCCCTGCGCGGCGAGCAGCCCGGCGACCCAGTCGAGGCGGGCCAGCGGCAGGGTCTCCAGCACCAGCCGCCCGCGTGCCGACGGCACCGCGGCGAACGGGGTGAACTGCCCGCTCAGCGTGAACGGCGTCTCGTCGACCAGGCCGCTGAGCTCGAGCCCGACCGGGGTCTCCGGGTTGCGGTTGCCGAGGTCGCGCAGCCGCGCGCGCGTGACCGTCAGCACGTCCTGCCAGCCGGGCCCCTGCACCTCGACGGTCACGTTGTCGAGCCGCGCCTCGTCGAGGGCGAAGTACCAGCCGTCGGCCTCCGCGGCGCCTGCCCCGGGCTCCGCCGGGCCGCCGCCGAGGCGAATCCGGCCGACGCTCCACTGCCCCTGCTCGTCGACACGCAGCACCAGCACGGCGTTGCGCAGCTCGACCGCGACCACGTGCAGCTCGTCGTCGAACAGCTCGCGCCAGCCGATCTCGGCACGGAACTCGCCGCTCTCCAGCAGCCGCGCGCCGGTGTAGCCGGTGTCCACTCCGGCGACCCTGAGGCGCCCGGTGAACGGGTTGAAGTCGATGTCGAGGATCTCGGCACGGTCGGCCAGGTCGATGCGCAGCCGCTCCTCGAGCAGCCATTCGAGCGCCAGCGGCAGCAGCGCGACCAGCAGCGCCGGCACGCCGAACAGCAGCCCCGTCAGCCACAGCCAGCGGCGGCCGCCGTGCCTGGCACGTGCGAGCTGCTGCTGCGGGTTCTCGTCGAGGTCGGCCGCTGCCGGTGCGTTCATCGTCCCTGAACCTGGATGGTCGCGCTGACTGGCTAACTTGAGTCTAGACGCCCGCGCGCGGTGCGCCGCCGCACGGCGCGGCCAGCGGACCGCCGCACGCTGGTTCGACCCTGCCGCAGCGCCGAGGTGGACGCTGCCGCAGCGCCGAGGTGGACGCTGCCGCCGCTGCTCGGGCAGCGGCCGCAACGGCCGCGGGACACCGCGGTCACGCGCTTGAATCCGCGCGTGCCAGCCCCCACCCTGGCGTCACTGCAGCCCAGGGACCGACCGATGTCCAGCACCCCACACGTGATCGACGTCACCGCCGAGAACTTCGCCACCGCCGTCGTCGAGAGCTCGCACGCCGTGCCGGTGCTGCTCGACTTCTGGGCACCCTGGTGCGGCCCCTGCCGCAGCCTGCTGCCGATCGTCGAGAAGCTGGCCGCGGAGATGGCCGGGGCGTTCGTGCTGGCCAAGGTCAACATCGACGAGCAGCCCGGGCTGGCCGGGCAGTTCGGCGTGCGCAGCGTGCCGACGGTGAAGCTGCTCCGCGAGGGGCGCATCGTCGACGAGTTCAGCGGCGCGCTGCCCGAGGGCCAGGTGCGCCGCTTCCTGGGCCGTCACCTCGACCGTCCCGGCGACAGGCTGCGCCGCGAGGCTGCCACCGCGGCGGCCGACGGCCGCCACGAGGAGGCCCGCGCCCTGCTGCGGCAGGCCTGCAGCGAGGATCCGCAGGACGTCGGCGCGTGGGTCGACCTGCTGCAGCTGCTGCTCGCCGCCGACGCCCTCGACGAGGCCGCCGCGGCGGTCGAGCAGCTGCCGCTGGCGGTGCGCCAGGACGCCGCCTGCGCCCCGCTGCTGGCGCGGCTGGCGCTGCGCCGCAAGGCGGCCGGTGGCGAGTCGCTGGAACAGCTGCGCGCCGAGGTGGCGGCCGCGCCGGCCGACTGCGCGCTGCGCATCAGGCTGGCCGCGGCCTACGCCGGGCAGGAGCAGTACGGCGAGGCGATGGACGAGCTGCTGGCCGCGGTGCGCCAGGATCGCGACTTCGACGAGGGTGCCGCGCGCAAGGCGCTGCTGGAGATCTTCGCCGTCCTCGGCCCCGCCGATCCGCGGGTCCGCGACTGCCGCCGCCAGTTGGCCAGCGCGCTCAACTGAGCCGCACGGGCCGCGGCGCGCGCCGCTGGGGAGAGTACCGGGAATGGCGGCCGCGCCGGCGCGCCGGATGCCTGCAGCCAGGCTGACTTCAGCCCAGGTGCGGCAGCAACGACCAGCGGATGGTCCAGTCGCCGTCGTCGTCGTCGAGGGCCAGGATGCCGCCGTTCTGCATCCGCAACACCCGGCGCCCGGCATCGCCCGCCACCAGCAGGCCAACCAGCCGCTCGAGCGACGGCAGGTGCCCGACCAGCATCAGGCCATCGCAGTCACCGAGCCCGGCGGCAAGCGCCGCGACGTCGTCGTTCGGGCCCAGGCCGGCGCGCTCGCCGACGCCGTCCCGGGGCCGCAGCACCGACTCCAGGACCTCGGCGGTCTGTTGCGCGCGCAGCTTGCCGCTGTGCTCGATCCGGCGCAGCGGCACCTCGAAATGCAGGGCGATCCGCGCCAGGCTCTCCACCTCGCGCCGGCCCTCGTCGGTCAGCGCCCGCGAGGGCTCCACGGCCGCAGCGTGGCTGCGGCCGTGTTGCACCAGGTAGAGGCGCACGCGGCGCCGGTCAGGCCGACTGGTAGACGCCGCGGCTCGGCGACTTGATCTTGCCCTTGGTGCGCAGCCCGGCGAGGGTCTGCGACAGGTAGGCGGTGTTCAGGCCCTCGCCGTCGAGCTTGGCCTTCAGCTCGCGGCCAGTGACCGGACCGTGCTTGGCGACCAGCGCCAGTGCACGCTCGGTGAGCTGGCCGCGCTGGGCACCGCCCCCGGCACGCCGGCCACGGCGCTTGCCACCGAGGGCCGCGATCTCGCGATCGAGCGCCTTCAGCGCCTTCTTGTGCTCCGCGATCAGCTCCTTGCGCTGCTCCTTCAGTGCGGCCACCTGCTCCTTGCTCTCGTCGGCAGCGGCCCGCTCCTGCTCCTCGCGCTTGCGCGCCATTTCGTAGAGTTCCTCGGCGCTCATCTGCTCGACTGACTTACGACGTGCCATCTGTTTCCCCTTTAACCAAATTAATAACAACGCCTGATATTGTTTTCACAGGCGCGCAAAATTATAAACCAGATTCCGCTGATTACCATCACTTCGTGCTGATTTTTTTTATTTTTCCAGATCCGCTTGACTACAAGCGGTAGATGCCTGGCAAATATCAAACCGGGCGGAGCGGAGCAATGTAAACGGGGACGCCTGTTAGCCCGTGCACGATTACATCGTTCGGCGTTCGGCGGCGGCCCGTGTGCGGGCGCCAGTCATCCCTCCGCGGCCGCCGCGCGGCGCCGGCGCGCGCGCTCCAGGCTGCGCTCGACCAGTTGCTGCAGGCGCGCGTGGTGACTGCCGCGCCAGTAGACCCGTTGGCAACCGGGGCACGCGCGGTACCGCTCCTGGGTGGCACGCACGTCGGCGGGAACGGCCGTCGCCACCTCCGCCGCGTCGGCCTCCCGCAGCTCGCCGTTGCACACCAGGCAGCGCGTGAACGGGTGGCAGGCAGCGGCCAGGTCGAAACGCCACAACACCTCGTCGAGCTGCTCCGCAGGAGCGCTCGAGCGGACCCAGTAGCCGTGGGTCAGCGCCCCGTCGCAGAGCAGCTTGCGGTCGCGGGTCAGCACGATGCGCCGTTCGCCGACGGCCCGGCGGACGATCTCGGCATCGTCGAGGTCGTTGCGGTAGCTGGCGTCGAAGCCGAGCAGGCGCAGGTGACGCGCCAGACGCCCGAGGTTGACGTCGACCACGAACGCGGTGCGGCGCAACGGCCGTTCGCGCAGGCGCAGCAGCGGGGTGACGTCGAACGCCTCGAACACCGGGTAGACGGCGATCCGGTCGGCGTCGGCCAGGCGGTAGTCGAAGCCGACCGGGACGCCGTTGGCGAGGATCAGCTCGACCTCGGGATGGGGCACGCCGAGCGCCTCGATCGGGTCCTTGATCGCCGGTGTCCCGCGGAAGCGGTACGGCAGCGGGCGCTGCCGCGCGGCCGCCGGCAGGAAGTCGTTCAGCTCCGCGTAGAAGCGGAACTCGGCCTGGTGCCAGTCGCCCGCGCCCGGCCCGCCCACGGCCGCGCTACGGTGACGCCACCCAGGCCCCGCCGATGCCGTGGCGGCTCGCCAGCCTGCGCGCGTAGGCCTGCGCCGCCGCGCGATCGGCGAAGCCCTCGGCCTGGACCCGGTACCAGGTCTTGCCGTCGACCACGGCGGCGCGCAGTCGCAGCGGCTCGCCCGCCTTGGCCAGCGCGGCCAGCGACTGCTCTGCCTGCGCGCGGGTCGGGAACGAGGCGACGACCACGGTGAAGCCGCCGCTGGCTGCAGCTGCCGGTGGCGCCGCCGGGGCCGGTTTCGCCGCCGGCGCTGCCTTGGCCACGGGTGCGGCCGGGGTCCGTGCGCGCTGCTCGAGCTGCTGCAGCCGCGCGTCGAACTGGCCGAGGCTGGTGTCGACCTTCTCCAGCGCCCACTCCAGTTGCTGGCGCAGGGCGGCCAGGCTCTGCTGCTGGGCCGCCGCTTCGGCCTGCAGGGCCGCCAGCCGCTGATCCGGCCCGGGGGCGTCACCGGGCTGCAGGTGGGCCATCCGCTCCGCCAGCGCCTGCTGGT
>DATCZX010000226.1:0-4715 GCA_036525695.1 Gammaproteobacteria bacterium
GTTCATCTCACCGAGGCCCTTGAAGCGCTGCACGCTGACCTTGCCGCGTCGGCGCTCCGCGGCGATGCGGTCGAGCACCCCTTGCTTCTCCGCGTCGTCGAGGGCGTAGAACACCTCGTTGCCGACATCGATGCGGTACAGCGGCGGCATGGCGACGAAGACGTGGCCCGTCTCGACCAGCGGGCGGAAGTGGCGCAGGAAGAGCGCGCAGAGCAGCGTCGCGATGTGCGCGCCGTCGGAGTCGGCGTCCGCCAGGATGCACACCTTGTGGTAGCGCAGCCCCGACAGGTCGCTGGACCCGGGATCGACGCCCAGCGCCGTGGCGATGTCGGCCACTTCCTGCGACCGCAGCGCCGTCGCGGCGTCGACCTCCCAGGTGTTGAGGATCTTGCCGCGCAGCGGCATCACCGCCTGGAACTCGCGGTCGCGCGCCTGCTTGGCCGAGCCACCGGCGGAGTCGCCCTCGACCAGGAACAGCTCGGTGCGCGCCAGGTCCTGGCCGCTGCAGTCGGCCAGCTTGCCGGGCAGCGCGGGGCCTGCGGTGACCCGCTTGCGCTCGACCCGCTTGCCGGCCTTGAGCCGCTTCTGCGCGTTGCCGATGGCCAGCTCGGCGATCGCCTCGGCGGCCTCGGTGTGCTGGTTGAGCCACAGGCTGAAGGCGTCCTTGGCCACCCCGGAGACGAACGCGGCGCACTCGCGCGAGCTCAGCCGCTCCTTGGTCTGGCCGGAGAACTGCGGCTCGCGCAGCTTGACCGAGAGGATGTAGCTGAGCCGGTCCCAGACGTCCTCGGGGCTCAGCTTGACCCCGCGCGGCAGCAGCTTGCGGAACTCGCAGAACTCGCGGATCGCCTCGGTCAGGCCGCTGCGCAGGCCGTTGACGTGGGTGCCGCCGAGCGGCGTCGGGATCAGGTTGACGTAGCTCTCGGTGACCAGTTCGCCGCCCTCGGGCTGCCACGCCAGCGCCCAGTCGACCGCCTCGTTGGCCGCGGCCAGGCTGCCGGTGAACAGCTCGGCCGGCAGCAGCTCGGCGCCGCCGACGGCGTCGCGCAGGTAGTCGCTGAGGCCGTCCTGGTAGAGCCACTCGACGCTCTCGTCGGCCGCCTCGTCGCGGAAGCGCACGCTCAGCCCGGGGCACAGCACCGCCTTGGCGCGCAGCGCGTGCTTCAGCCGCGGCAGCGAGAACTTCACGCTGTCGAAGTACTTCGCCTCGGGCCAGAAGCGCAGCGCGGTGCCGGTGTTGGCGCGGCCGACGCTGCCGACCTCCTCGAGCTCGCTGACCTTGTCGCCGTGGGCGAAGGCCATGTTGTACTCCTTGCCGCCGCGCCGCACCCACACCTCGAGGTGGCTGGAGAGCGCGTTGACCACCGACACGCCGACGCCGTGCAGGCCGCCGGCGAAGCGGTAGTTGCGGTCGGAGAACTTGCCGCCGGCGTGCAGCCGGGTGAGGATCAGCTCGACCCCCGGGATGCCCTCCTCCGGGTGCAGGTCGACCGGCATGCCGCGGCCGTCGTCGCGCACCTCGAGCGAGCCGTCGGCGTGCAATGTCACCTCGACCAGCCTGGCGTGGCCGGCCAGCGCCTCGTCGACGCTGTTGTCGATCACCTCCTGGGCGAGGTGGTTCGGCCGGCTGGTGTCGGTGTACATCCCCGGCCGCTTGCGCACGGGGTCGAGCCCGGAGAGGACCTCGAGGTCGGCGGCGTCGTAGCGGGTGGCCATGCCGGCTTACTCCACGATCAGGCGGCTGTTGTCGGGGTAGCGGATGCGCCGCAGCGCCTGCTGCGGTTCCAGCGCGATCCGGTGCGGGTCGCACAGGTACTCGTTGCGCAGCAGGCCGCGGTAGGCGAAGGTGCCGGAGGTCTCGATCGTCCGCCAGGCGGCGTCCTCGCGGCGCTCGAAGCTGTTCTGCGGGGTGCCGAAGGCGTAGTTGCGGTAGTCGCCGGCGCGGCAGCGCAGCCCCTCGTAGATCACGTTGCGCACCCCGCTGCGGCTGACCACGACCACCGTGTAGCGCGACACCCCGTCGCCGTCGAGGCTCAGCGAGCGGCCGTCCAGGTAGACGGTCAGGCCGCTCCTGCCGGGGATCCCCTTGATCTCGAGCAGGTCGCCGTCGTCCGGGTAGGCCGGCAGCGTCACCTGCTGCTCGCGCCACGGCTCGTCCTCGGCGAAGCGCATGTTCGGCCGGGTCTCGCCGGGGCGGAGGAAGGGATCGGGTCCCGCCGCGGCGGCCGGGCCGGCGGCGAGCAGCAGCAGCAGTAACAACAGCATCGGCAGGCGCATGGTCGCGTTGTGTCCCTCGTGCTTGGCGGCCCGGGTGGGTGTCTGCACCCCGGCGTGCGGCGTGGCCGCGGACGGGGCGATAGTCTAGCCGATCGCCACCCCGCGCCGCGCGGTCCCGCGTTGACCCTGTGCTCGGCGCTGCGGTACCTTGCCCCGGCCTCCGCGGCCGCGGCCGCGCCACACGAAAGACGCAGCCCCGTGGCCAAGCGCAGCGCCATCGACTTCGAGCAGGCCCTGGCCGAGCTCGAGCAACTCGTAGCCCGGCTCGAGCAGGGCGACCAGCCGCTGGAGGCGTCGCTGAAGGCGTTCGAGCGCGGCATCGAGCTGACCCGGCTGTGCCAGCGCGAGCTGGAACGGGCCGAGCAGAAGGTCCGCGTGCTGACCGCGCGCGACGGCGAGGAGAGCCTGGCGCCCCTCGCCACCCCGGGCCAGGACGACGCGGGCGGCAGCGATGGCTGACACCCTGGACAGGCTCAAGACGCTCGCCCGCGAGCGGGTCGAGCTGGCGCTGCACCGCTGGCTGCCCGAGGACGGCACGCCGCCGCAGCGGCTGCACCGGGCGATGCGCTACGCCGCGCTCGGCGGCGGCAAGCGGGTGCGGCCGATCCTGGTCTACGGCACCGGGCTGGCGCTCGGCGTGCCGCTGGAGCGGCTCGACGGCGCCGCCTGCGCGGTCGAGCTGATCCACGCCTACTCGCTGGTCCACGACGACCTGCCGGCGATGGACGACGACGAGCTGCGCCGCGGCCGGCCGACCTGCCACGTCGCCTTCGACGAGGCGACCGCGCTGCTCGCCGGCGACGCGCTGCAGACGCTGGCCTTCTACGTGCTGGCCCACGACCCGGAGCTGGCCGACGACCCGCGCGCCCGGGTCGGCATGATCGAGACCCTGGCGCTGGCCAGCGGCTCGCGCGGGATGGCCGGCGGGCAGGCGATCGACCTCGCCGCGGTCGGCAACCGGCTCGACCTGGCCGAGCTCGAGAACATGCACATCCACAAGACCGGCGCGCTGATCCGCGCCAGCGTGCGCATGGCGACGCTGGCCGCGACCGCCACCGACGCCGACATCGCCGAGCGCCTCGACCACTTCGCCAAGTGCCTCGGGCTGGCGTTCCAGATCCGCGACGACATCCTCGACGTCGAGGCCGACACGCTGACGCTGGGCAAGCCGCAGGGCTCCGACGCCGCGCGCGACAAGCCGACCTACCCCGCCCTGCTCGGCCTGGCCGAGTCCAAGCGCCTCGCCGCCGAGCTCGGCGCCGACGCCGTCGCCAGCCTCGAGCCGCTGGGCGAGCGCGGCGCGGTGCTGCGCGAGCTGGCGCAGTACATCGTGGTGCGCGGGAACTGAGCCGACCTGGCCAGGCTGGGGGCACGCCGGGAATGGGCTTCTCCGTAGGAGCGGCGTCCTCGCCGCGATCCGGCATCGTAAATATGAACCGCGCCGGGGACGGCGCCACCACGAAGACGAGACCTCCCCCGTAGGAGCGGCGTCCTCGCCGCGAGCGGGCGTCGGGAAGAAGGCATCGCGCCGGGGACGGCGCTCCTACAAAAGAGGGGTCCGCCCTCTTGCAGGAGTGCGTCATTGCGGCGAAAGGCATCGCAGATGGAACTGCCCGGCGCCAGGACCGCTACTCGGACGCCATGCCAGTAGTCTCCTAGGGCCTACAGAGACCACCCGGAGTGTCGCTCATGGACGAGCAACCGCCACGCCAGCATGCGTTGCGCCGCGGACGCGTTTCCATCCCCGGCCAAGCCTACCTCGTCACGACGGTGACCAGCGGACGCGAACCGCTGTTCGCCGAGTTCTCACGAGCTCGGATGCTGATCACCCTGTTGCGCGACCAGGAGCAGATGCGGCGTGCACGGACCCTGGCCTTCGTGGTCATGCCCGACCACCTGCACTGGCTGATGCTGCTTGGCGCGGATACCGGCCTGGCGCAGGCGGTGGGCCGGCTCAAGTCCTACTCGGCCCACCGCATCGGGCGGCGCGTCTGGCAGAAGGGTTTCCATGACCACGCGATCAGGGATGAGGATGACCTGCTTGAAATCGCGCGCTACATCGTCGCGAACCCGTTGCGCGCGGGCCTGGTGGATGAGATCGGCCAGTACCCGCACTGGGATGCGGTATGGCTTTGAAGCCGGGCAGCTTTCTGGCAGGCCAGCGCCGTCGGGAGAGGAGTCTGAAGATCGCGGCGAGGACGCCGCTCCTACGAAGAGAGGGCTTCCCCTGCAGGAGCAGCGTCCTCGCCGCGATCCGGCGTCGGCGCCACCACGAAGACGAGGCCTCCCCCCGTAGGAGCGGCGTCCTCGCCGCGAGCGGGCGTCGGCAAGAAGGCATCGCGCGGGCGACGGCGCCAGCCCGAAGACTAGCCCTCCCCCGTAGGAGCGGCGTCCTCGCCGCGATACGGCGTCGGCAAGAAGGCATCGCGCCGGGGACG
>DATCZX010000227.1:0-2128 GCA_036525695.1 Gammaproteobacteria bacterium
CGTCGGCGAGCCGCTGCGCGACCGGGTCACGGTGCGCAACGACTCGGCGCGGCCGCGCGCCGGGCTGGCCGTGATCGAGGAGCTGGCCGACCCCCGCCCGGGGCGCGCCGAGTTCGCGCGCGGGCTGCGCGGCGCGGCGCGCTACTCGCTGCTGCTGGCGGCACGCCACTGGCAGCAGCTGGTGCGCCAGCGCCTGCCGCTGGCCGCCGACGCCCGCCCGCTGCCGCCGCTGCCCGCCGCCGGCAGCGCCACGCTCGGCATCGAGTTCGTGCCGGAGCGGCGCGGCAGCGTCGAGTTCGCGCGCACCTGGCTGGCGCGGCGCGAGCCGCTCGGGCTGTTCCGCGCGCTGCGGGCGCTGCCCAGCCGGCAGTCGCTGCTGGTGCTGCCGCGGCGCTACCCGGTGCCGGAGCTGGCGCTGCCCGGGCACCGCGTCTACCAGCACGGCGGGGTGACCTTCGCCACCAGCGTGGGCGACTCCGAGGAGTTCGTCGGCCTGCGCGACTACCGCCCGGGCGACCCGCTGCAGCACGTGCACTGGAAGAGCTTCGCGCGGGCCGGGCGGCCGGTCGTCAAGGAGTACCAGGACGAGTTCTTCGAGCGCCACGCGCTGGTGCTCGACACCTGCAGCGAGGATCCCGGCGCGCAGTTCGAGGAGGCGGTCTCGGTGGCCGCCTCGTTCGCCTGCACGCTGGACACCCAGGAGTGCCTGCTCGACCTGCTGTTCGTCGGTGCGCGGAGCTACTGCTTCACCGCCGGGCGCGGCCACCTGCACGCGCAGGGGCTGCTCGAGATCCTGGCGCACGTGCAGCCGGCCCGCGCGCGCGACCTCGAGCTGCTCGGCGCCACGCTGGCCGAGCACCGCCAGCGGCTCAGCGGCTGCATCCTGGTGCTGCTCGGCTGGGACGCCGCGCGGCAGCGGCTGGTGCGCGAGCTGCGCGCGACCGGGCTGGAGACGCTGGTGCTGGTGGTCGCGGCGGCCGGCGCGGTGCCGCCGCCGGCGGAACCGGGGCTGGCGTGGCTGCAGGCCGGGCGCGTCGCCGAGGGGCTCGCCGGCCTGCACGGCCAGGGGGTCGCCGGGTGAGGCCGGTGCCCCCGCTGCTGCTGGCGGCGACGCTGCTGTTCTGGGGCTGGCAGACCGGGCTGCTGTGGCTGGCGCTGCCGCTCGCGGCGGCGCTGGAGGCGCCGCGCTGGGTGGCCCTGCGGCTCGAGCTGCGCACCGCGCCGCTGGCGCGCACGTTCGACTTCGGCCTGCTCGGCGCCTTCGTCATCGCCGGCTACCTGATCACCACCGGCTCGTCGACGCAGGGGATCGTGCTGACGCTGCAGGTGCTGCCGCTGACGCTGGCGCCGTTCGTGCTGGCGCAGGCGTGGAGCGTGGCCGGCGGCATCGACCTGAAGGCGCTGTGGAGCAACCGCCAGCGGCGCGACCCGCCACCGGCGCGTCCCTACCCGGTGGACTTCCGCTGGCTCTACCTGCCGGTCTGCGTGGTCGCCGCCAGCGCCGCGAACCAGCGCGGGCCGCTGTTCTTCGGCCTGCTCGGCGTGCTCGGCGCGTGGGCGCTGCTCGCCGCGCGCGAGCGCGGCCGGTCGCCCGGTCCGTGGCTGGCGCTGCTGCTGGCGGCGACGCTGACCGGCTACGCCGGCCAGCTCGGGCTCTACCGGCTGCAGCAGGCGATCCTCTACTACGCCCTCGATTTCGACCCGGAGGCCGGCGCCGACAGCGATCCCTACCGCAACGCCACCGCGCTCGGCCAGGTCGGCACGCTGAAGCTCTCCGACGCCATCGTGCTGCGCCTGCGCGCCGATGCCGGCGCGCCGCCGCGGCTGCTCCACCGGGCCACCTACGACACCTACGCCGGCACCACCTGGACGGCGCGCGACGCGCTGCTCGAGCCGCTGGCGCGACCGCCGCCCGGCGCCGGCTGGCAGCTCGAACCCGGGGTCGAGGCCGGCGCCCGGGTGACGCTGCACACGCTGGTCGACGGCGAGCGCGCGCTGCTCGCCGCCCCGCCCGGTGCCACCGCGCTGGAGCGGCTCGACGTCGCCGGCGTGCGCCGCAACCGCTTCGGCGCGCTCGAGGTCACGCCGCAGGCCGACGGCCTGCTCGGCTACCGCGTCGCCTACCGTG
>DATCZX010000228.1:0-2115 GCA_036525695.1 Gammaproteobacteria bacterium
GGTGCTGCTGCTGCTGCTGTCGCTGACGCTGCAGGCCGGCACCGGGCTGTTCGCCGACGACGACATCTTCACCACCGGGCCGCTGGCGCACCTGGTCGACGGCTCGACCCGCAGCCTGCTGACCGCGATCCACGGCAGCAACGGCTGGGTGCTGGTCGGCCTGGTGCTGGTGCACGTCGCCGCGGTGCTGTTCCACCTGCTCGCGCGTGGCGAGAACCTGGTCTGGCCGATGTTCACCGGGCGTAAACCGTGGCCCGAAGGCGTCACGCTGCCGCGCCTGCGGTTCGCGCCGGCCTGGCTGGCGCCGCTGCTCTTTGCACTCTTCCTCGGGACCGTTCTCGCGGCCCTGTTCCTCTTCGGCAACTAACCCACCAAAGGAGTCTCGCCATGAAGCTGCCTCACGAGCTCAAGCTCGCCGCCTGCGTGGCCCTCGGCCTGGCCACCTCGGCGGTCGCCTACGCGCAGTCGATGAAGCCCGAGGACGCGATCACCGCGCGCCGCGCGGTGATGCGCGTGATCGCGCTGAACTTCGAACCGATCGGGGCGATGATCAAGGGCGACATCCCGTTCGATGCCGCGGTGGCCAAGACCAACGCGGCGCGCATGGCGTCGGTCAGCCAGATGCCGCTGCAGGCCTATTTCCCCGAAGGCAGCGACAGCAACGCCGGTGAAGTGAAGACCCGCGCACTGCCCGAGATCTGGCTCGCCACGGAAGAGTTCGCGGAGCAGATGGAAGCCATGCGTCACGCGCTCGAGAAGCTCGCCGAGGTGGCCCAGGGTGGTGACCAGGGGGCGATCAAGGCGCAGGTCGGTGAGGTCGGCAAGGTGTGCAAGAGCTGCCACGACGACTTCCGCAACAGCTGAGCGGGATTGACCACGGCCGCGGTCACGGCCCTCACGGGACGTGCCGCGGCCGTCGATGCTGGAAACAGGCGGGCAGCCCGCGGAGGGCGGGCGCGGCTAGCGTCTGCTGATCAGCTGGACATCATCCGGTAGCGGGCGAGGTCGCGCAGCATCAGGATCTCATCGGCCACCGGGCGGGCGAAGCCGAGGCGCGCCTGCGGGCGGTCGTTGATGATCAGCTCCTCGATGAAGGCGAGCGCCGCGCCACTGTCCGGCCAGAGTTCGATCAGCCGCTCGGTGACCCGCGGGAAGGTCAGCTCGAGGGTCATGTGACCCTCTTCGTCGCGGTCACCCTCGAAGTCCTCCCAGCTCGGCCGCTGGATGTTGAAACGGCGGTTGAAGCGCAGCGACCAGAGCGCGAAGCGCCCGCGCTGACCGGTGACGTGCAGCACCTCGAGCAGCTTCAGCCACGGACGCGGCTCGGCGCTGCGACCGCCGTTCTCCTCGATGAACTTCTCCAGCACGTCGGCCGCCTCGGTCGGGTCGCCGACCAGCAGCATGATCTCCGCCTGCTCGAGCAGGTCGCTGACCTCCTCGACCTGGATCTCGTCGTCCTCCTCCGCCTGCCTCGCGTACATGGGCGGCAGCTCGGGAGCGGCCGTGGCGGCGGCGGGCTCGGCGGGCTCGGCCTCCTCGGACTTGCTCTTGGCCAGCGGCACGACCTTGCGGGAGATGCTCGGGCCGGCGGGCGGCGCGGCGGCGGCCCGCGCCTGCTCCAGCTCGCCCTGAGACGGCTGCCGCGTGCGCCGGCGCAGCATCACCCAGACCACCAGCAGACCGAACAGCAGCAGGCCGACGACGATCCCGACCCAGCTGCCCAGCAGGTCGCCCGGCTCGTCGCCCGGCGCGGGCGCGGGTGGCGTCGGGGGTGGCGTCACCGCCGGCGGAGCCGCCGGCAGCTGCACCGGTGCGGCCGGTGCGGGCGCTGCCGGAGCGGCCGCATCCGGCGCCGTTGCCGCGGCGCCCGGGTCGACCTGCTCGCGCATGTCCGTCATCAGCGTGTTCAGGCGCTTGGCGGTGTCCTGCAGCTCGGCGGCCTCGCGCCGCAACGCCTCGATCTTGCTCTCGAGCTCGACCTGCTTCTGCCGCTCCTGCTCGGTGACCGCCTCGAGCGCGCGCACCTCCTCGCTGACCTTGGCGATCTCCCCCGGGGTGCCGGTCCCCTCGGGCGCGGCGATCTTGACCCGGTAGCCCGGCTCCTCGGCCGGCTTC
>DATCZX010000229.1:0-7003 GCA_036525695.1 Gammaproteobacteria bacterium
GAGTGGGTGCGCAGCAACCCGAAGGGCCGCCACGCCAAGAGCAAGGCGCGCGTCGCCCGCTTCGAGGAGCTCTCCTCGCGCGAGTTCCAGCAGCGCAACGAGACCAACGAGATCTACATCCCGCCGGGCCCGCGCCTCGGCGACCTGGTGGTCGAGGCCAAGGGGCTGCGCAAGGGCTTCGGCGAGCGGCTGCTGGTCGACGACCTCTCCTTCAACCTGCCGCGCGGCGGCATCGTCGGCGTGATCGGCCCGAACGGCGCCGGCAAGACCACGCTGTTCCGCATGCTGACCGGCCAGGAGCAGCCGGACGCCGGCGAGCTGCGCGTCGGCGACACCGTGCAGCTGGCCTACGTCGACCAGGACCGCGACACCCTCGAGCCGAAGAAGACGGTCTGGGAGGAGATCTCCGGCGGCCACGACATCATCGCCGTCGACCGCTACGAGGTGCCGTCGCGCGCCTACGTCGGGCGCTTCAACTTCAAGGGCTCGGACCAGCAGAAGCGCGTCGGCGACCTCTCCGGCGGCGAGCGCAACCGCGTCCACCTGGCCAAGCTGCTCAAGCGCGGCGGCAACGTGCTGCTGCTCGATGAGCCGACCAACGACCTCGACGTCGAGACCCTGCGCGCGCTCGAGGAGGCGCTGCTGGCGTTCCCCGGCTGCGTCGTCGTGATCTCCCACGACCGCTGGTTCCTCGACCGCATCGCCACCCACATGCTGGCCTTCGAGGGCGACAGCAAGGTGACCTGGTTCGAGGGCAACTACGCCGACTACGAGGCGGACCGCCACCGCCGCCTCGGCACCGACGCCGACCAGCCGCACCGGATCCGCTACAAGCGGCTCGGCAGCTGAGACGATGAGCGACCTCGACCGCCTGCTGGCGCGCGCCGAGAGCCTGCTCGAACGCCTCGAGGGGGTGCTGCCGGGCGACCCGTCCCCGGCGGCCTGGGACGCGATCGCCTACCGCTGGCGCCGGCGCCTCGGCCGCAGCCGGCTCGAACCGGTGCGTCACCCGCACCGGCTGCTGCCCGAGGACCTGCTCGGGATCGAGCGCCAGCACGCGCTGCTCGACGCCAACACGCGCCAGTTCGTCGCCGGCCGCAGCGCCAACAACGCGCTGCTGTGGGGCTCGCGCGGCACCGGCAAGTCGTCGCTGATCAAGGCGCTGCTGAACGCCCACGCGCCGGCCGGGCTGCGCCTGGTCGAGGTCGACAAGCACGACCTGTTCGACCTGCCCGACATCCTCGACCTGCTCGACGGCCGCCCGGAGCGCTTCGTGCTCTACTGCGACGACCTCTCGTTCGAGGCCGAGGACCCGAGCTACAAGGCGCTGAAGGCGCTGCTCGACGGCTCGGTCAGCGTGCCGCCGGACAACGTGCTGCTGTACGCGACCTCGAACCGCCGCCACCTGATGCCGGAGTTCTTCTCCGAGAACCTCGAGGCCAAGGTGGTCGACGACGAGATCCACCCGGGCGAGACGGTCGAGGAGAAGATCTCGCTGTCCGACCGCTTCGGCCTGTGGGTCAGCTTCCACCCGTTCGGCCAGGCCCAGTACCTGGCCATCGTGCGCCACTGGCTCGAGCGCTTCGGCTGCACCCCCGACCCGTGGGCCGAGGTCGAGGCCGCGGCGCTGCGCTGGGCGCTGGCACGCGGCTCGCGCAGCGGCCGCACCGCGCAGCAGTTCGCCCGCGACTGGGCCGGACGCCGCGCCCTCGACGCCGGCTGAAGCCGACCGGCCGATGACCGCCGCCGCACCGCTGGTGGTCGCCGAGGGGCTGCAGAAGCGCTTCGGCGACCAGCCCGTGGTGCGCGGCATCGACCTGGCGATCCCGGCGGGCCAGTGCTTCGGCTTCCTCGGTCCGAACGGCGCCGGCAAGACCACCACGCTGCGCATGCTGCTCGGGCTGTCGCCGCCGAGCGGTGGCCGCCTCAGCGTGTTCGGCCTGCCGATGCCGGCCAGCGGGCGCGCGGTGCGCGCGCGGATCGGCGTGGTGCCGCAGGCCGACAACCTCGACCCGGACTTCAGCGTGGTCGAGAACCTGCTCACCTACGGCCGCTACTTCGGTCTCGGCGACGAGGTGCTGCGCCCGCGCATCGCCGAGCTGCTCGCCTTCGTCGGCCTGGCCGAGCGCGCCGGCACCCGCATCGACACGCTCTCCGGCGGGATGAAGCGGCGCCTGGCGATCGCCCGCGCGCTGATCAACGACCCCGAGCTGGTGGTGCTCGACGAGCCGACCACCGGCCTCGACCCGCAGGTGCGCCACCTGATCTGGCAGCGCCTGCGCGAGCTGCTCGGGCGCGGCAAGACGCTGCTGCTGACCACCCACTACATGGAGGAGGCCGAGCGGCTCTGCGACGACCTGGTGATCATGGACCACGGCCGCGTGCTCGAGCGCGGCGCGCCGCGCGCGCTGGTCCAGCGCCATGTCCCCGGTGACGTGATCGAGGTGCGCCGGCCCCCGGCCGGGCTGGAGGCGGAGCTGGCCGGCACCCCGGGGCTGACCCGC
This sequence comes from Gammaproteobacteria bacterium, assembly GCA_036525695.1. Lineage (GTDB taxonomy): Bacteria > Pseudomonadota > Gammaproteobacteria > QNFN01 > QNFN01 > DATCZX01. The sequence continues at coordinate 2,505 of DATCZX010000229.1, forward strand.
GAGACGGTCGGCGAGTCGCTCTACCTCTACACGGCCGCACCGCAGCCGCTGGTGCAGCGGCTCGAGGCGCGCGGCGGCCTCACCTACCTGCACCGCCCGGCCTCGCTCGAGGACGTGTTCCTGCGCCTGACCGGGCGGGAGCTGCGCGAGTGAACGGGCACTGGGGCCTGCCGCGCCTGCGCCCGGCCGCGCTGGTGGTGTGCCGGCGCAACTGGCTGGTCTGGCGCAAGCTGATCTGGGCCGGGCTGCTGATGAACATCGGCGAACCGTTCCTGTACCTGCTCGGGCTCGGCTTCGGGCTCGGCCTGTTCATCGGCCAGATGGCCGAGATGCCGTACCTGACCTACCTCGCCTCCGGCATCGTCGCCGCCTCGGCGATGCAGACCGCGTCGTTCGAGGGGATGTACTCGGTGTTCACCCGGATGGTGCCGCAGCAGACCTACGCCGCGCTGCTGGCGACCCCGCTCGAGGTCGACGACATCATCGCCGGCGAGCTGCTCTGGTGCGGCTGCAAGGCGCTGCTGGCGGGGGTCGCGATCCTGCTGGTCGCGAGCCTGCTCGGCGCCGTCGACGGCCCGCGCGCGCTGCTGGCGATCCCGGTGATCTTCCTCGCCGGGCTCTGCTTCGCCGGGCCGGCGATCGTGATGAGCGCGCTGTCGCCGAACTACGACTTCTTCGCCTACTACCAGACCCTGCTGCTGACGCCGATGTTCATCCTGTGCGGCGTCTTCTACCCGACCAGCACGCTGCCGGAGGCGCTGCAGCAGGCGATCCAGGTGCTGCCGCTGACCCACGCCATCGCGCTGGTGCGGCCGCTGGTCGCCGGGCTGCCGCTGGAGAGCGTCTGGCTGCCGCTGGCGGTGCTGGCCGGCTACGCGCTGGTGTTCTACTACCTCGCCGTGGTGCTGGTGCGGCGGCGGCTGATCGTCTGACCGGGCCAGGCTACTCTTGGCCCGCTTCCACCCTCGTCCGCTGCCCGGCGCCACCGCGGCATGAGCACCCGCCGCGAGGCCTTCGCCGCCGGCGTCGCCGCCGTGGTGCCGATGCTGCCCGGCATCGCGCCGTTCGGCCTGGTCGCCGGGCTGACCGCGATCGCCACCGGGCTGAGCTCGGTGCAGGCGCTGGCGCTGTCGGGGCTGGTGTTCGCCGGCGCGTCGCAGCTGGCGCTGCTGCAGCTGCTCGCCGACGGCGCGGTCCCCGCGGTGATCCTGCTGACGGTGCTGACGGTGAACCTGCGCTTCGCCATGTACAGCGCCTCGCTGGCGCCGCACTTCCAGCACCTCGGCCGGCGCTGGCGCTGGCCGCTGGCCTACCTGATGGTCGACCAGAACTACGCGCTGACCATCCAGCGCTACCACCACGGCGACCCGGCCTTCGCCGCGCACGGCCACTGGTTCTACCTCGGCGGCGGCGCCGCGCTGTGGCTGACCTGGCAGGCGGCGACCGCGGTCGGCGTGTTCATGGGCGCCAGCGTGCCGCGCGCCTGGTCGCTCGACTTCGCCATTCCGCTGGTGTTCATGGTGCTGCTGGTGCCGGCGCTGCGCGACCGCGCGCACGTGGTCGCCGCGCTGACCGGCGGCCTGGTCGCGACCGTCGCCGCCGACCTGCCGCTGCACCTCGGCATCGTCGCCGGCGCCTTCAGCGGCATCGCCGCCGGGATGCTGGCCGAGCGCCGGCGGCCGCGGGCGTGACGGCCGTGGTCACGGTCAGGTCGGCATGAGCCAGGCGACGCTGTGGCTGACCCTGCTCGGCGCCGGGCTCGGCACCTGGCTGCTGCGGCTGTCGTTCATCGAGACCTGGCGCTGGTTCGCGGTGCCGGCCTGGCTCGAGCGCGCGCTGCGCTACGTGCCGGCCGCGGTGATGGCGGCGCTGGTGGCGCCGGCGCTGCTGCGCAACGGCGGCGCGCTCGACCTCAGCCTGGACAACCTGCGCCTGCTCGCCGGCCTGCTCGCCGCGGCGGTGGCCTGGTTCTCGCGCAACGTGCTGCTGACGCTGGCCGCCGGCATGGGCGCGCTGTGGCTGCTGCAGGCGCTGGCCTGAGAAGTCGACGGGAATCGACCGCGCTGAGCAGCTACCCGGGCTGACCCGGGTCACGCCTCCATCGCCACAGCAGCACCCCGAGCACCCCGGGGCCGAGCGCCGCCGCGCCGACCGCCCACGCCGGCGCCAGGTCGGCGCGCGGCCAGAACAGCGCGGTCAGCTGCCCGGCACCGACCGCGTCGAGCAGCCACGGGACGACGAAGTAGAGCACCAGCAGGTAGATCACGGTGGCGAACTCGGGGCGCCGGCTGCGCCCGCGCAGGCTGACCAGCCCGAGCAGGCCGAGGTCGCGCAGCACGAACAGCAGCAGCAGCACGCTCAGCAGCCGCTGGTCCGGGCTGCCCTCGGGGCACAGGGCGTGCCGGCAGGCGCTGGCCGGCTGCAGCAGCAGCGCCGCGGCGAGGGCGACGCTGACGCCGAGGCCGAGCAGCCACGGCGGCGCGGCCTGCTGCGCCCGGGTCCAGGCGCGCTCGCGCAGCGCCTGGCCGAGCCGGCGCAGCCCGAGCGGGTCGCGCGGCTCGGCGAACGCGGCGACCAGTGTCAGCCCGAGGCCGAGCAGGTAGCAGGCGAACAGGCGGTGGTCGGGGTCGACGAAGCCGCCGAGGTAGCCCATCAGGTAGGCGGTGAAGCCGAGCCAGGCCCACGGCCCGTTGCGGAACTGCAGCTCGCTGCGCATCAGCCGGTAGGCGCCGAACACCGCCCAGGCGGCGAACAGCAGCAGCGAGCCGAGCGCGAAGTAGCTGCCGGTCTCGCGCCCGTACCAGCTGCCGGCCTGCTGCAGCGGGTCGAGCAGCGCCGGCAGGCCGAACAGCAGCAGCAGCAACAGCACCAGGTACGCGGAGCTGCGGCGCTGCAGCGCCCCGGCCTCGCGGTCGCCGCGGTAGCGCACCAGCAGCAGGCTCCAGGTCAGCCCCAGCGCATGCGCCAGCACGGCGCCGCCGAGCAGCATGCCGAGCCACCAGCCGAGGTCCACCCCGGGCACGCTGGCGACGCCGAGGGCGAACGCCGGCAGGCAGAACAGCGCCGCGTACCACGGGTACAGCGTGCTGCCGAGCAGCTTGCCCCAGGTCATGCTCCACGGCGCCACGCTCGACATCCGTTGCCAGTCCCAGGTGCGCGCGGCGACCTCGCCGAGCACCGCCTCGCCGGCCAGGTGCATGCCCCAGAGCACGCAGACCAGGCCGTAGGCGATCGCCGCGGTGACCGCGACCGCGTAGCGGCCGGCGTCGACGCCGTCGGCCAGCGCGTAGGCCAGCGCGAACAGCAGGCCGAGCACCAGCGGCATCAGCAGCAGCCGCTGCGGCCCGAGCTCGAGCCACAGGTTGCGGCGCAGTTCGGGGTTCAGTTCCACGCCGTGTCGCTCCGCACCTGGGCCAGGTAGGCCTCCTGCAGCGAGGCGCGCTGCTCGGCCAGCGCGCAGACCTGGAAACCGGCCTCGAGCAGCCGCGCCAGCAGCGCGTGCTGCGCGGCGGCATCCCCCTCGAAGGTGAACTCGGCGTGCTGCGCGCCGACCTGCAGCGCGCCGACCCCGGGCTGGGCCGCCAGCACCTCGTCGAGCTTCTCGGCGGGCGTGGCCAGGCGCAGCTCGAGCCGGCGCAGCGGCGCCTGCCGGCCGAGGTCGCGCTGGTCGAGCACGCGCCCGTCGCGCAGGATCAGCATCCCGTCGGCGTACTGCTCGAGCTCGGCGAGGATGTGCGAGGAGACCAGCAGCGTCATCCCGCTGGCGCGCAGCTCGAGGAACAGCTCGCCGAGGCGGATGCGGGCCTCGGGGTCGAGCCCGGAGGCCGGCTCGTCGAGCAGCAGCACGCGCGGCCCGTGCACCACCGCCTGGGCGATCGCCAGGCGCTGGCGCAGGCCGCGCGAGAGCACCCCGGCCGGCCGCTCCAGGTACTCCGCGAGCCCGAGCCGCGCGGCGACCCGCGGCACCACGCCGGGGTCGGCGTGGCGCGAGCGGGCGATGTAGTCGAGGCCGCGGCGCACGCTGAGCGAGTCGTAGAGGCCGAAGAAGTCGGACAGGTAGCCGAGCTCGCGGTGCGCCGCGCGCGGCTGCTCGAGCACGTCGATGCCGGCCACCTCGATGCGCCCGCGCATCGGCTGGTCGAGCCCGGCGATGCAGCGCAGCAGCGTGGTCTTGCCGGCCCCGTTGGGGCCGACCAGCGCGGTGACGCTGCCGGGCTCGAGCGCGAAGCCGACCTGCTCGAGGGCGCGCTTGGACGGGTAGTCGAAGGTCAGCGCGTCGACGCGGATCATCGCGGCGCGCCCCCCGTGCGCCCGCCGGCGCCAGCCGGGCGCGGCGGCACGCCGTGCGCCAGCCATCGCGCGCCGCGGGTCATCCGGCCACGCCGTTGCACGCGTCCGCGCCGTCGCGCCCGAGGCGCGCCCCCTCGAGCGCGCGGATCGCCGCGGCCACCGGCTCCGGCAACGGCGCCTTGCGGTTGGCCCGGTAGTCGTAGCTGACC
>DATCZX010000230.1:0-10440 GCA_036525695.1 Gammaproteobacteria bacterium
CGGTTGCGCAGCGTGGTGATGTTCTGCTGCAGCGCGAACTTGCGGATCGCGTCCTTGGCCGCGTCCGCCAGCGCGGCCAGCAGGTACTGCGCGCTGCCGTCGTCGACGTCGCGCAGCGCGAGGTCGGGGAACTCGCGCTCCACCAGCTTGCGCGCGGCGTCACGCGGCTCGGCGTCGGCGAACTTGATGCGCACGCCGTCGCTGCCGCGGGTCACGGTCAGGTAGCGGACGCGGTTGTCGCGCAGCAGCGTGCGCACCTCGTTGACGTAGTTCTCCTCCGCCATGCGCACCGCCTCGTCCATGTCCACCTCCATCAGGAAGTGGACCCCGCCGCGCAGGTCGAGGCCGAGGTACATCGGCGCCGCGTTCAGCGCGCGCAGCCAGCCGGGGGTGCTCGGGGCCAGGTTCAACGCCACCACGTAGCCGGTGCCGAGCGCCTCCTTGACCGGGTCGGCGGCCTTCAGCTGCACCTCGGTGCCGCTGAAGCGCAGCAGCAGCCGCCCCTCCTCGAAGCTGGAGGCCAGGACCGGGATCTTGGCCTGCTCGAGGGCGTCGAGCGCCTTGGCCAGCGTGGTCTCGTCGACCCGCGCACCGCGCGCCGACGACGACACCTGGATCGCCGGATCCTCGCCGTACAGGTTCGGGGCCGCGTAGAGCAGCCCGAAGAAGGTCACCGTACCTATCAGCAGGTACTTCCAGAGCGGGTACTTGTTGAGCATGCCGCGGGCTCCGCAGGCCGGGGGGAGGTCAGAGGGTCTTGCCGGACCCCTTGGGCAGCATCTGCGCGATCATCGCCCGGGTCACCTTGACCTGGACCCCCTCGGCGACCTCGAGCAGCACGAAGGTGTCGCCGAGGTCGGTGATCTTGCCGTAGAGGCCGCCGTTGGTGACCACCTCGTTGCCCTTCTCGAGTTCGCTGAGCATCTTGCGATGCTCTTTCTGGCGCTTGCTCTGCGGACGGATCAGCAGGAAGTAGAAAACGACGAAGATCAGGATCAGCGGCAGGAAGCTGAGCAGCGGATCGCTCTGGGCGGGCGCATCCGCGGCCTGGGCCCACGCGTTGGAGATGAAGAAGTCCATCGGTTGCCTTCCGGGTCTGTGGGGGGGGGCAGCCGGGGTGCCCCGGCTAAAGGGCGGTATTATGGCACAGCCGCCCCGGGTTGCACCCGCTGGCGGTAGAATTCCTCGATCCAGCCGGCCAACCCGCCGGCGGCGATCGCCCGACGCATCCCCGCCATCAGCTCCTGGTAGTAGTGCAGGTTGTGCAGCGTGTGCAGCCGCGCGGCGAGGATCTCGCCGCAGCGGTCGAGGTGGCGCAGGTAGGCGCGCGAGTAGTGGCGGCAGGTGTAGCAGCCGCACTCGGGGTCGAGCGGGCCGGGGTCGTCGCGGTGGCGGGCGTTGCGGATGTTGACCACCCCGTGGCGGGTGAACAGGTGGCCGTTGCGGGCGTTGCGCGTCGGCAGCACGCAGTCGAACAGGTCGATGCCGCGACGCACCGCCTCGACGATGTCCTCCGGCCGACCCACCCCCATCAGGTAGCGCGGGCGGTCGACCGGCAGGCCCGGCGCGAGCACCTCGAGGATCCGCTCGCGCTCCTCCGGCGGCTCGCCCACGGAGAGCCCGCCGACCGCGTAGCCGTCGAAGCCGATCTCCAGCAGCCCGGCCAGCGAGGCCTCGCGCAGCTCCGCGTACATGCCGCCCTGGACGATGCCGAACAGCGCCGCCGGGTTGTCGCCGTGCGCCTCGCGGCTGCGCCGGGCCCAGCGCAGCGACAGCTCCATCGAGCCGCGCGCGGTGGCCGCGTCGACCGGGTAAGGCGTGCACTCGTCGAAGATCATCACGATGTCGGCGCCGAGCGCGCGCTGCACCGCCATCGACTGCTCCGGGCCGAGGAACACCTCGGCGCCGTCGACCGGCGAGCGGAAGCTGACCCCGGCCTCGCGCACCTTGCGCAGCGCGCCGAGGCTGAACACCTGGAAGCCGCCGGAGTCGGTCAGGATCGGCCCGTCCCAGTGCATGAAGTCGTGCAGGTCGCCGTGGCGCGCGATCACCTCGACGCCGGGGCGCAGCATCAGGTGGAAGGTGTTGCCGAGCACGATCTCGGCACCCAGCCGGCGCAGCTCCTCGGGCAGCATCGCCTTGACCGTGCCGTAGGTGCCGACCGGCATGAAGGCCGGGGTCTCGACGCTGCCGCGCGGGAAGCGCAGGCGCCCGCGCCGCGCCGCGCCGTCGCCGGCCAGCAGGCTGAACTCCATCAGGCGCGCGCCTCGCGCCGGGTCAGCAGCATCGCGTCGCCGTAGCTGAAGAAGCGGTAGCGCGCCGCCACCGCGTGGCGGTAGGCGGCCAGCACCTGCCGGTAGCCGGCGAAGGCGCAGACCAGCATCAGCAGCGTCGACTCCGGCAGGTGGAAGTTGGTCAGCAGCGCGTCGACGCAGCGGAAACGGTAGCCGGGCGTGATGAACAGGTCGGTGTCGCCGCGCAGCGGTGCCAGCGTGCCGCCGGCGGCGGCGCTCTCGAGGCTGCGCACCGCGGTGGTGCCGACCGCGACCACGCGCCCGCCGCGCGCGCGGGTGGCCGCGACCGCGGCGCAGGTCGCCGCGGTCACCTCGACCCACTCGCGGTGCATGCGGTGCTCCTGCAGGCGCTCGGCGCGGACCGGCTGGAAGGTGCCGGCACCGACGTGCAGGGTCACCCAGGCCAGCTCGACCCCGGCCCCTTGCAGCCGCTCGAGCAGCTCGGCATCGAAGTGCAGCCCGGCGGTGGGCGCGGCGACCGCCCCCGGGTGGCGGGCGAAGACCGTCTGGTAGCGCTCGCGGTCGGCCGTCTCGTCGTCGCGCGCGATGTACGGCGGCAGCGGCACGTGGCCGGCGCGCTCGAGCCAGGCCGGCAGGTCGCTGCCGGGGGCGAACTCGAGCTCGAACAGGCCGTCGTGGCGCGCGGCCACGCGCGCCTCGAGGCCACCGTCGAACAGCAGCCGGGTGCCCGCGCGCGGTGACTTGCTGGCGCGCAGGTGGCCGAGCAGCCGGGTGCCGTCGAGCAGCCGCTCGACCAGCAGCTCGACCCGGCCACCGCTGGCCTTGTGCCCGTACACCCGCGCCGGCAGCACGCGCGTGTCGTTGAGCACCAGCAGGTCGCCCGGGCGCAGCCACGCCTCGAGGTCGGCGAAGGCGCGGTCGGCGAGGGCGCCGCTCGGCCCGTCCAGCACCAGCAGCCGGCTGGCGCCGCGCCGCGGCAGCGGGCGCTGGGCGATCAGCTCCGCTGGCAGGTCGTAATGGAAATCGCGGCGCAGCATGGCCGGGCGATGGTAATGAGATGCCAGCAGGCGGACAACCGCGCGGGCTCCCCCCTCCCCCGGGCATGGGATAGAATCAGCCGAGCAGGATGCACCGGAGACGCAGCGGGATGCACAGCGCCACCAACCAGATAGCGACGGGGCACGCCACCATGGGCACGATGTTCACGCACATCGGCCACAAGATCATCGCCGTGGTCGGCATCGTCGTCACCCTGAGCCTGCTGGCGATGGGGATGTTCTACATCCGCCAGCAGGAAGAGAACATCCTGGCGCAGAACGAGCGCACCATGTCCAAGCTCACCGAGTCGGTCATCCAGGGCCTGCAGTCGGTGATGCTGGCCGGCTACGCCGACATCGCCCGCGGCTTCGCCGAGCGCTTGGAACAGGTCCCCGACGTGGTCGACTTCCGCATCCTCCGCGTCACCGGCCAGCAGGCCTTCCTCGACAACAGCACCATCGAGGACGTCAACGCGCGCCGCGGTGACGAGGAGTTCGTGCCGCGCGACAGCGAGACCTCGGTGCAGGTGCTGCCGAGCGAGCACCGGGACATGCGCGCCGCGGTCGAGACGCTGAAGATCGCCACCTACTACGAGACCAGCTCGAGCGGCGAGCGCTTCCTGACCTTCCTCGCGCCGATCAAGAACGACAGCGGCTGCCACAAGTGCCACGGCAAGACCAACCCGGTGCGCGGCGTGCTCAAGCTGACCACCTCGCTGGCCGAGGTGCAGAAGGACATCCAGGGCACCTGGGTGCAGTCCACGGTGGTGGTCAGCGTGGCGATCGCCGGCATCATCCTGCTGACCGGCTTCATGATCCGGCGCTCGGTGGTGTCGCCGATCAACGCCGTCACCCGCGCCATGGTGCGTGCCGCCGACGGCGACCTGACCCAGACCGTGCCGGTGATGGGCCGCGACGAGCTGAGCCAGATGGCCGGCAGCTTCAACCACATGACCACCCAGCTGATGCAGACCTACACCGGCCTGCGCAACGAACAGGACAAGCTGGCGACGATCATCCTCAGCGCCCGCGAGGGCATCGTGGTCACCGACAGCGAGGGCACGGTGGTGCTGATGAACCCGGCTGCCGAGCGGCTGCTCGGCAAGACGATGCGCCAGGTGGTGCAGCAGGGGTTCCTCAGCCTGATCGACGACCCGGAGGGGCTGCGCACGCTGCTCGAGCGCGACCCGCAGATCAAGGAACCCGAGACCATCAACCTGAACAACCTGGTGCTCAGCGTCTACGCCGCGACCATCCGCACCAACGACGGCAAGGTGATCGGCTCGGCCGCGCTGCTGCGCGACATCACCGAGGAGAAGCGGCTGGAGGAGCGGCTGCGCCGCCTCTCGACCACCGACGGCCTGACCGGGCTGTTCAACCGCCGCTACCTCGACGAGACCCTGGCCCACGAACTGGAGCGCTCGCAGCGCTACCAGGTGCCGCTGTCGATCCTGATGTTCGACGTCGACCACTTCAAGCGCTTCAACGACGACTACGGCCACGACCAGGGCGACCGCGTGCTGCAGGCGATCGCGCAGGCGATGCAGGAACTGCTGCGCAAGGTCGACGTGCCGTGCCGCTACGGCGGCGAGGAGTTCCTGGCGATCCTGCCCGGGACCACGCTGTCCGGCTCGATCATCGTCGCCGAACGGCTGCGCCACACGGTCGAGATGCTCGAGGTGGACGGCCTCAAGGTGACCATCAGCATCGGCGTCGCCGCGACCCCGGAGATCCAGGCCGAGGGCATCGACGGCTTCATCGAGGCGGCCGACCAGGCGCTCTACCAGGCCAAGCGCGCCGGCCGCAACCAGGTGGTCGCGGCGCACCGCGCGCCGGGCAGCCACGGCTGAGCCCTAAGCACGCTGCTGCCCTTCCCTGCAGCAGCCGCGCCGTCGCGGCAATCGGGCCTGGGGATGTGAAGGAACGCGCCGGGACGGCGCGCCTCGACCGCTAGCTAGCGCAGCGCACCGAAGTCGAACAGCAGCTCGCCGGAGACGCTCTTGTGCTCGGCGGAGCCGCGCTCGAACACCCCGATCGCCCCGCGCCGCTGCTTGCCCTTGGCCAACACGGCGTCGTCCGCGTGGCCGGTGTCGAGCTTGCGGCTCAGCTCCAGCTGCCAATGGCCATCGACCCACGCCCCCTTGGCGCTGACGTCGGCGACGCTGCCGGCGGGCGACGGCAGCTGCTCGATCCCGGGCAGCCGGTCACCGGCGAACTTGTTGCGGTCGGGCCGGGTGTTCTCGTAGATCGGCTCACCGTCGTCGCGTGACTTCTTGATGTAGACGGTCTTGCCCGAGGGCCCCTCGTACTCGGCGGCCTGCTCCTGGAAGCGGGTGGTGATCAGCTGCCAGGTGTCGTCGGCGTAGCCCGCCGGGTCGCTGCGCCCGGCCGACCAGAGCCAGGCGTCGACGCGGTAGTCGCGGTCGCTGAGCATGCAGCTGTCGTAGTCGCCGTCGAGGTCGAAGCGCACCGCGAACATGTCGTCGACCTGCTTGCCGCGGCGGTAACGGGTGCCGTCCCACTCCCACGGCTTGAACTCGGTGTCGGCACGCGGATCGGGCCAGCGCGCGGCCAGGTAGACGCGATCCCCGTGGACCCCCGCACGCAGCTGCACGTCGAGCCGGCCGGCACGGTTCTGCGAGTCGTTCTCGACCGCCGGCACCACCGGCACCGCCACCCAGCCACCGTCCGGCCAGTCGGCGAAGCTGCCGTCGAGCGTCGGCGCCGCGGCCAGCACCGCCACGGGCACGGCCAGGGCCGGCGCGTCGAGACGCGCCGGCACCAGCTTTTCGGTGGCCGTCGCGAGCGGCGGGAGGCCCGCCAGCAGCGCCCCCAGCAAGGTGGCCTGGATCCGCATCGTCGGCTCAGCGGATGATCAGCTTGCCTTCCATGCCCTGCTCGCGATGGTCGTCGATGGTGCAGTAGACCGGGTACTCGCCGGCCACCACCGGGACGAAGTAGAGATCGAGCTGGCCGCCCTTGGCCATCATCTCCAGCGCCAGCAGGTAGGGGACCTTGACCTCGCCGTCCTTGTCCGACTGCACCTTGCGCGTGGCGATGGCCTTGTAGAACTCGGGCGCGGTGAAGTAGTGCTTCTTCTCGCCGATGTTCTTCAGCACCAGCTTGTAGGGCTGCCCCTTGGTGAAGGTCAGCGTGCCCGGGGTGTAGTCGTGCTCGGTCAGCTCGACGACCACGGTCTGCATCTTGTCCCAGTCGGTCTGCTTGACGATCTCCGCGGAGTTGGTGACGTAGTCGGCCGTTCCGCCCGCCAGCGCGCAGCCGGTAGCCAGGGCCAACGCGATCCCGACGATCCCCTTGTGCCAGTGGTTCATGCGTTCCTCCTCGATGGTCTGTTGTGCGCCGACGGCGGCCTTGCCGTCAGCCCGGATTTGTACCCTCGCGCCGGCAAGATTACAACGCAGCGGAATGCTCAGCCATTGCTGCCGCGCTGGCGGCGCGCCTCGAACAGCGCGACGCCGGCGGCCACGCTGACGTTGAGGCTCTCGACCCGCGCGTCCAGCGGGATGCGCAGCAGCAGGTCGCAGCGCTCGCGGGTCAGCCGGCGCAGGCCGCGCCCCTCGCTGCCCAGCACCAGCGCCAGCGGCCCGGCCAGGTCGGCCTCGGCCAGCGTCTGCGCGGCGTCGCCGGCCAGGCCGACGCACCAGACCCCCCGCTCGGCCAGCCAGCCCAGCGTGCGCGCCAGGTTGGTGACCTGGAAGAACGGCAGCCACTCCGCGGTGCCGGCGGCGACCTTGCGCGCGGTCGCCGTCAGCCCCGCGGCACGGTCGCGCGGCGCGATCACCGCGTCGGCGCCGGCCGCCGCCGCGGTGCGCAGGCAGGCGCCGAGGTTGTGCGGGTCGGTCACCTCGTCGAGGACCAGCAGCAGCGCCGGCCCGGCCAGGCCCTCGACCAGCACGCGCAGCGCGCCCTCGTCGCGCGCGACGCTGCCGCGGCAGCGGGCCACCACGCCCTGGTGGTTGACCCCGGGGGCCATGCGGTCGAGCACCTCGCGCGCGACCAGCTCGACCGTCACCCCGGCCTGCGCCGCCAGCGCGCGCAAGTCGCGCACGCGGGCGTCGCGGCGCTGCCGGTCGAGCCACAGGCCGAGCACCTCGGCGCCGCCGCCCAGCGCCGCGCGCACCGCGTGAAAACCGCCGACGATCTCGCCCTGTTCCATCGCCCCTCCCGTTGGCCGGCATTGTCGGCCAGCGCTCGACCGGCGGCAACGCGGCGCGCGGCGTGGTGCCCCCTGCGCCCGATGGGCATAATGACGGCGACCCGCCACGAGCATGACCATGGAACGGCACGCCCCCCAGGATTCCAGGTGAGACAGCAGCTGCTGGCCTTCCTGCGGAGCGTGCTCGGCAGCGTCCGCGACCTCGCACCGATCGTCGTCGTGGTCGCCTTCTTCCAGCTCGCGGTGCTGCGCCAGCCGCTGCCGAACCTCGGCGGCCTGCTGTTCGGCACGCTGCTGGTGGTGCTCGGCCTGACCCTGTTCATCCGCGGCCTCGAGCTCGGCCTGTTCCCGATCGGCGAGGCGATGGCCTACGCCTTCGCGCGCAAGGGCAGCGTCACCTGGCTGCTGCTGTTCGCCTTCGCGCTCGGCTTCGGCACCACGGTCGCCGAGCCGGCGCTGATCGCGGTCGCCGACGAGGCCGCCGCGGTCGCCGCGGGGGCCGGCTTCATCGCCGACAGCGCGCCCGCGCGCGAGGACTACGCGCACTGGCTGCGCATCACCGTGGCGCTGTCGGTCGGCTTCGCGATCATCGTCGGGGTGCTGCGCATCCTGCGCGGCTGGCCGATCCACTGGGTGATCATCGCCGGCTACGTCGGCGTCGTGGTGATGACCGAGTTCGCGCCGCAGGAGATCGTCGGCATCGCCTACGACTCGGGCGGCGTGACCACCTCGACGATCACCGTGCCGCTGGTCACCGCGCTCGGCGTCGGCCTCGCCTCGTCGATCCGCGGGCGCAACCCGATGACCGACGGTTTCGGCCTGATCGCGTTCGCGTCGCTGACGCCGATGATCTTCGTGATGGCCTTCGGGATGATCTACTGATGGAGGCCTTCGGCGAGCTCGTCCTGGCCACGCTCGGCGACACCCTGCGCGACGTGCTGCCGATCGCCGGGATCCTGTTCGGCTTCCAGCTGCTGGTGCTGCGCGAGCGCATCCCGAACCTGCGGCGCGTGCTGCTCGGCTTCGTCTACGTGCTGCTCGGCCTGGCGCTGTTCCTGGTCGGCCTGGAGAAGGCGCTGTTCCCGCTCGGCAAGCTGATGGCGGTGCAGCTGACCGACCCGGCATTCATCATCGACGGCCCGGACGACCTGCTCGGGTGGGACGACTACTACTGGGTCTACCTGTTCGCCGCGGCGATCGGCTTCGCCACCACCATCGCCGAGCCGTCGCTGATCGCGGTGGCGCTGAAGGCGCACCAGGTCTCGGGCGGCGCGATCACCACCAGCGGGCTGCGCGTCGCGGTGGCCATCGGCGTCGCCATCGGCATCGCCCTGGGCGCCTTCCGCATCGTCACCGGGACCCCGCTGCACTACTACATCGTCAGCGGCTACGTCCTGGTGATCATCCAGACCGTCTACGCGCCGCGCATGATCGTCGCCCTCGCCTACGACTCCGGCGGCGTCACCACCTCCACGGTGACCGTGCCGCTGGTCACCGCGCTCGGCCTCGGCCTGGCCAGCACGGTGCCCGGCCGCAGCGCGATCCTCGACGGCTTCGGCCTGATCGCCTTCGCCAGCCTGTTCCCGATCATGTCGGTGATGGGCTACGCCCAGCTCAGTGAATGGCGCGCCCGCCGCGCAACGTGGGCCCGCAAGCAAGGAGAGTAACCATGCATTTCAAGCTGATCATCGCCCTCGTCGAGGACGACAAGACCAACAAGGTGCTGGATGCCGCGCGCGCAGCCGGGGCCACCGGTGCCACGGTGATCAACCAGGCGCGCGGCGAGGGGGTGCTGCAGGCCAAGACCTTCTTCGGCCTGAGCCTCGAGACCCAGCGCGACGTGCTGCTGTTCCTGGTCGAGAAGCACCTCGCGCGCGATATCCTGGAGAAGATCGCCGACGTCGGCGAGTTCGACCAGAAGCAGGGTACCGGCATCGCCTTCCAGGTCGATGTCGAGGACGCGGTCGGGGTCACCCACCAGATCCGCAAGCTGAGCAGCGTGGTGGAGGAGAAGCTGTGAGCGAGAAGATCGTACGCGTACGCGAGGTGATGAAGGCGGAGTTCGACACCGTCGACAGCATGATGACGATCTACGACGCGCTGAAGTCGATGCGCCACATCGAGACCAAGTGCCTGGTCGTCGACAAGCGCCACGACGACGACGAGTACGGCATCCTGCTGATCTCGGACATCGCGCGCAAGGTGATCGCCGAGAACCGCGCCCCGGAGCGGGTCAACGTCTACGAGGTGATGGCCAAGCCGGTGATCGCGGTCGACCCGGAGATGGTGATCCGCTACTGCGCCAGGCTGTTCGCCCGCTTCGAGCTGTCGCGCGCCCCGGTGATCGAGCACGGCAAGGTGGTCGGGATCATCAGCTTCACCGACATGGTGCTGCGCGGGCTGCTGCCGGAGTGACCTGGTACCTGCACGAGACCCCCGCGGCGGCGCTGCGCTACGACCCCCGCCGCGGGCGGGTGCTGCCGCTGCCGTACCGCGCCTCGCCGAACCAGGACGCGCGGCCGCCCGGCAGTCCGGTCGACCTGGTGGTGGTGCACGCGATCAGCCTGCCGCCGGGCGAGTTCGGCGGACCGTGGGTCGACGCGCTGTTCCTGAACCGGCTGCCCGCCGACCTGCACCCCTACTTCGCCGAGGTGCATGCGCTGCGGGTCTCCGCGCACCTGCTGGTGTACCGCGACGGCCGCGCGGTGCAGTACGTGCCGCTGCACCGCCGCGCCTGGCACGCCGGCGTCTCCTGCTTCGACGGCCGCGAACGCTGCAACGACTTCTCCGTCGGCATCGAGCTCGAGGGGCTGCCCGGCGAGCCGTTCACCAGCCCGCAGTACGCGACCCTGGCCAACCTGCTGGGCGTGCTGCGCAGCGCCTTCCCGGGGCTGACCGCGGCACGGGTGGTCGGCCACAGCGACATCGCCCCGGGTCGCAAGACCGACCCCGGGCCCGCTTTCGACTGGGC
>DATCZX010000231.1:0-11756 GCA_036525695.1 Gammaproteobacteria bacterium
CGGCGGCGATCTCGTCGCCGCCCCGCTGCTGCGCCGCGGTCAGCCTGAACGGCAGGCCCGCGAGCAGCGCCGCGCGCAGCTTCCCGGGCGGGGCCAGCGGCGGCGCCGCGTGCTGCTGCAGCCGCTCGCGCAGCCGGCGCAGGCCGAGGTGGTGGGCGAGCAGCTCCTCGAACGCCAGCCGCCGGCGCAGCGGCTCGGCGAGGACCGCACCGGCGGACTGCGCCGCGGCCGGCGGCCGGTGGCTGGCACGCACCGCGTCGGCCAGCGCCGGCAGTGCGTGCTGCGCGCGCATCGGCCCGGGCAGCCAGTCGGTCAGCGTCGCCCGCCCCTGCTCGAGCCAGGCCAGCGCGAGGTCGACCAGGCGCCGCAGCGTGGCCTGGCCGAGCCCCTCGGTGACCGGGTAGACCGGGGTCAGCGCGTCCGCGGTGGGCCCGCTGGCGGCGCTGCCGAGGCGGTACTCGGGGTGCACCATCTCCAGCCCGGCCGGTCCCGGCCGCGCCTCGCCGCAGCACTCGATCGGGGTGCCGCGGCGCAGCCCCTCCTGCTGCTGGCGGCTGAAGTGGAAGAAGCGCAGCGTCAGCCCGCCGCTGCCGTCGGCGATCCGGCACAGCAGCGCGCGGCGGCGGCCGAAGTGCACCTGGGCCAGCTCGACCTCGCCGCGCACCAGCGCCCACTGGCCCGGGCGCAGGCTGCCGAGCGGGACCACGCGGGTGCGGTCCTCGTAGCGCAGCGGCAGGTGGAACAGCAGGTCCTGCAGCGTGTGCAGGCCGAGGCGTGCGAGGCGCGCCGCCACCTGCGGGCCGACCCGCGGCAGCGCGGTGGTCGGGATCGCCTCCGCCGGGGGTGCCGCGGCGGGGCCCGGGGTGGCGCCCTCCGCGGTCAGCGCGAACCCTCGGCGAGCCGCTCGAGCAGCGTCTGCTGGGCGCTGACCGGCTTGTGCTTGCCGGGCTCGCAGCGCCGGTAGCTGCCGTCCGGCTGCAGCTCCCAGGCCTGGGTGTTGTCCTCGAGGTAGAGCAGCAGCGACTCGGCCACCACGCGGCTGCTGAGCTTCGGGTCCTCGACCGGGAAGCAGCTCTCGATGCGGCGGAAGAAGTTGCGGTCCATCCAGTCGGCGCTGGTGCAGTAGACCAGCGGGTCGCCGTCGTTGTGGAAGCAGAAGACCCGCGAGTGCTCGAGGAAGCGCCCGACCAGCGAGCGCACGCGGATGTTCTCGGAGACCCCGGGGACGCCGGCGCGCAGGCAGCAGATGCCGCGCACGACCAGGTCGATCTGCACGCCGTCGCGCGAGGCGCGGTACATCGCGCGGATGATCTCCGGCTCGACCAGCGCGTTCATCCGCGCGATCAGCCGCGCCGGCCTGCCGGCGCGCGCCAGCTCGGCCTCGCGCCCGATCAGCTCGAGCAGCCGCTGGTGCAGCGTGAACGGCGACTGCAGCAGCTTCTTCAGCCGGGTCACCCGGCCGAGCCCGGTCAGCTGCTGGAACAGCTTGTGCACGTCCTCGCCGATCTCCTTGTCGCAGGTCATCAGGCCGTAGTCGGTGTACAGCCGCGCGGTCGCCGCGTGGTAGTTGCCGGTGCCGAGGTGCACGTAGCGGCGCAGCGTGCGCCCCTCGCGGCGCACGATCATCAGCAGCTTGGCGTGGGTCTTGTGGCCGACCACGCCGTAGACCACGTGCGCGCCGGCCTCCTGCAGCCGCGTCGCCAGGCCGATGTTGGCCTCCTCGTCGAAGCGCGCGCGCAGCTCGACCACCGCGGTGACCTCCTTGCCGGCGCGCGCCGCGTCGACCAGCGCGCGCACCAGCGTGGAGTCGGTGTCGGTGCGGTACAGGGTCTGCTTGATCGCCAGCACGTCGGGGTCGGCGGCGGCCTGGCGCACCAGGTCCTGCACCGGCGAGAACGCCTCGTACGGGTGGTGCAGCAGCACGTCGCCGGAGGCGATCGCCTCGAACATGTTCTGCTTGTGGGTCAGCCGCGCCGGCCGGCTCGGGGTGTACGGCGGGTACTTCAGGTCGGGCCGGTCGATCATGTCCGGCAGCGCGATCAGCCGGTTCAGGTTGACCGGGCCGTTGACCTGGAACAGGTCCTCCTCGGTCAGCTCGAACTTCTCCAGCAGGAAGCGGGTGATGTGGCGCGGGCAGTCGTCGGCGACCTCGAGGCGCACGGCGTCGCCGTAGCGCCGCCCGGGCAGCTCGCCCTGCAGCGCGCGCAGCAGGTCGTCGATCTCCTCCTCGTCGACGAACAGGTCGCTGTTGCGGGTGACCCGGAACTGGTGGCAGCCGGTCACCGTCATCCCCGGGAACAGCTCCTCGATGTGCGCGTGGATCACCGACGACAGGAACACCGCGCCGTGCTCGCCGGGCGCGTAGCTCTTCGGCACCGGGATCACCCGCGGCAGCGAGCGCGGCGCCTGCAGGATCGCCAGGCCGCTGTCGCGGCCGAACACGTCCTTGCCCTCGAGCGCGATGATGAAGTTCAGCGACTTGTTCAGGATCCGCGGGAACGGGTGCGCGAGGTCGAGCCCGATCGGGGTCAGCACCGGCAGCACCTCGTTCTCGAAGTGGCGCTTGATCCAGCCGGTCAGCTTGCTGTCCCACTGCGAGCGCTTGAGCACGTGGATGCCCTGCTGCTCGATCAGCGGCAGCAGCACGTCGTTGAGCACGCGGTACTGCTCGGCGACCAGCGCGTGGCCGAGGGTGCTGATCCGCGCCAGCTGCTCGCTGACGGTCAGCCCGTCCGGGCCGCCGACCTGCACGCCGAGGTCGAGCTGCTGCTTCAGCCCGGCGACGCGGACCTCGTAGAACTCGTCGAGGTTGCGGCTGGAGATGCACAGGAAGCGCACCCGCTCGAGCAGCGGCGTGGCCTCGTCCTTGGCCTGCTCCAGCACCCGGCGGTTGAACTCGAGCAGGCTCAGCTCGCGGTTCAGCAGCAGCTCGGGGTTGCCGAGGTCGATGTCCTTCATCTGCGTTGCTCCCTGCCGTGGTGTGGCGGCGGCCGTGGCCCCGGCCGCGCGCCTGCGCGCCACGCCTAGCCCTCGCTGAGCCAGCCGGCGACGCGCTTGGCGAAGTAGGTCAGGATGCCGTCGGCGCCGGCGCGCTTGAACGCCAGCAGCGACTCGAGCACGGTGGCGCGCTCGTCGAGCCAGCCGTTCTGGGCCGCCGCGGCGAGCATCGCGTACTCGCCGCTGACCTGGTAGACGAAGGTCGGCGCGCCGAACTCCTGCTTGGCGCGGCGCACGATGTCGAGGTACGGCAGGCCCGGCTTGACCATGATCATGTCGGCCCCCTCGGCGAGGTCGAGGCCGATCTCGCGCAGCGCCTCGTCGCCGTTGGCCGGGTCCATCTGGTAGCTGTACTTGTTGCCGCCGCCGAGGTTGGCGGCCGAGCCGACCGCGTCGCGGAACGGCCCGTAGAAGGCCGAGGCGTACTTGGCCGAGTAGGCGAGGATCCGGGTCAGCGGGTGGCCGGCCTGCTCGAGCGCGGCGCGGATCGCGCCGATGCGCCCGTCCATCATGTCCGACGGCGCGACCACGTCGGCGCCGGCGGCCGCGTGCGACAGCGCCTGGCGCACCAGCACCTCGACGGTCTCGTCGTTGAGCACGTAGCCGGCGGCGTCGATCAGGCCGTCCTGGCCGTGGGTGGTGAACGGGTCGAGGGCGACGTCGGTGATCACGCCGAGCTCCGGCTGCGCCGCCTTCAGCGCGCGCACCGCGCGCTGCGCCAGGCCGTCCGGGTTGTACGCCTCGCGGGCGTCGAGGCTCTTCAGCTCGGTCGGCGTGACCGGGAACAGCGCCAGCGCCGGCACGCCGAGCGCGACCAGCTCGGCCGCCTCCTCGAGCAGCAGGTCGAGCGACAGCCGCTCGACCCCGGGCATCGACGCCACCGGTTCACGCCGCCCGCTGCCGTCGAGCACGAACACCGGGTAGATCAGGTCGTCGCAGGTCAGCCGGTGCTCGCGCACCAGGCGGCGCGAGAAGGCGTCGCGGCGCATGCGCCGCATCCGGGTGTGCGGGTAGCTCGAGGACGGGGCGGTACTCACGCGAGGCTCCTGGAGGCCGCGCAGAGCCACGGCCAGCTGACATTAGGCAACCTTGCAACAGTAAGGTTTCGCTCGCGCGGCGGCAAGCTCAGCGGCGCCAGAAGGTCGGCGTCAGCAGCACCAGCAGGGTGAAGATCTCGAGCCGGCCGAGCAGCATCGCGAAGGCCAGCACCCACTTCGAGAAGTCGTTGATCGAGGCGTAGTGCAGGCCGACGTCGCCGAGCCCGGGGCCGAGGTTGTTCAGGCACGCGGCGACCGCGGAGAAGGCGGTCACCTGGTCGAGGCCGTTGGCCATCAGGATCAGCAGCATCATGCTGAAGGTGGCGACGTAGACCGCGAAGAAGCCCCACACGGCCTGGATCACCCGCTCCGGCAGCACCTTGTTGCCGATCTTGACCGGGATCTGCGCGTTCGGGTGCACCAGCCGCTGGATCTCGCGCACCCCCTGCTTCACCAGCAGCAGGAAGCGGATCACCTTGAGGCCGCCGCCGGTCGAGCCGGCGCAGCCGCCGACGAAGCTGGAGAAGATCAGCAGCACCGGCAGGAAGATCGGCCAGGCGAAGTACTCGGCGGTGGTGAAGCCGGTGGTGGTGCCGATCGACACCGCCTGGAAGATGCCGTGGTGCAGCGCGCTGCCGAAGCTGGAGAAGGTGCCGGTGAAGTACAGCGAGGCGGTGGTCAGCACCGCGACCAGCGCCAGGCCGATGAAGTAGGCGCGGAACTCCGGGTCGCCGAGGTAGGGGGCCAGCGACATCCGCCGCCAGACCAGGAAGTGCAGCGCGAAGTTGGCCCCGGAGAGGAACATGAACACCACCGCGACGGCCTCGATCAGCGCGCTGTCGAAGTAGCCCATGCTGGCGTCGTGGGTGGAGAAGCCGCCGATGGCGACGGTCGAGAAGCTGTGCGCGATGGCGTCGAAGCCGCTCATCCCGGCCAGCCAGTAGAACACCGCGCAGGTGATGGTCAGGCCGAGGTAGATGTACCAGAGCGCCTTGGCCGTCTCGGTGATGCGCGGGGTCAGCTTGCTGTCCTTCATCGGCCCCGGGGTCTCGGCGCGGTACAGCTGCATGCCGCCGATGCCGAGCATCGGCAGGATCGCGACGGCCAGCACGATGATGCCCATGCCGCCGAGCCACTGCAGCTGCTGGCGGTACCAGAGGATCGAGGTCGGCAGCACGTCGATGCCGACCAGCACCGTGGCCCCGGTGGTGGTCAGCCCGGAGAACGACTCGAACACCGCGTCGGTCAGCGGCATGTGCGGCCGCTCGGCGAGCACCAGCGGCAGCGCGCCGGAGAGCCCGAGCACGGTCCAGAACAGCGCCACGATCATGAAGCCGTCGCGCAGGCGCAGCTCGCTGCGCTGCTTGCGCACCGGGAACCAGGACACCAGCCCGAGCACCAGGATCATCACGAAGGCGCTGGCGAAGGCCGGGTGGGCGCCGTCGCCGGTGACCAGCGACACCGCCAGCGGCGGCAGCATGGTGATGCTGAACAGCGCCAGCAGCAGGCCGAGGATGCGCTGGATCGCGGTCGGGTGCATCGTTCGCCTAGCCCGCGCCGTGCCGCGTCAGAGGAAGGTGACGCCGACCTGGAACAGCCGCTCCACCTCGGCGATGCGCTTCTTGTCGGTCAGGAACAGGATCACGTGGTCGTCCGGCTCCACCACGGTGTCGTGGTGCGCGATGATCACCTGGCTGCCGCGCACCAGCGCGCCGATCGAGGTGCCCTCCGGCAGCTTGATCTGCTCGACCCGCCTGCCGACCACCTTCGAGGTGCGCGAGTCGCCGTGGGCGATCGCCTCGATCGCCTCGGCGGCGCCGCGGCGCAGCGAGTGGGCGACCACCACGTCGCCGCGGCGCACGTGGGTCAGCAGGCCGCTGATGGTCGCCTGCTGCGGCGAGATCGCGATGTCGATCGCGCTGCTCTCGATCAGGTCGACGTACGAGGGGCGGTTGATCAGCGACATCACCCGCCGCGCGCCGAGCCGCTTGGCCAGCATCGACGACAGGATGTTGGCCTCGTCCTCGTTGGTCAGCGCGCAGAAGACGTCGGTGTTCTCGATGTTCTCGTCGAGCAGCAGCTCCTCGTCGGCGGCGTCGCCGCGCAGCACGATGGTGCGCTCGAGCTCCTCGGAGATCAGCCGCGCGCGGCCCTCGTCGCGCTCGATGATCTTGATCTGGTAGGTGCGCTCGAGCGACTGCGCGAGGCGCTTGCCGATGTTGCCGCCGCCGGCCAGCATGATGCTCTTGACCGGGCGGTCGAGCTTGCGCAGCTCGCCCATCACCGCGCGGATGTGCTCCTTGGCGGCGATGAAGAAGATCTCGTCGTCGGCCTCGATGACGGTCTCGCCCTCGGGCAGCACCGAGCTGCCGCCGCGGAAGATCGCCGCCACCCGGGTTTCGATGCCGGGCATGTGGCGGCGCAGCTCGGCCAGCTCGTGGCCGACCAGCGGGCCGCCGTAGTAGGCCTTGACCCCGACCAGCGAGACCAGCCCGTTGGCGAAGTCCAGCACCTGCAGCGCGCCGGGGTACTCGATCAGCCGCTGCACGTAGTCGGTGACCAGCTGCTCCGGGCTGATCAGCACGTCCACCGGCAGCGCGTCCTGGGCGAAGATCTCGGGCCGCGACAGGTACTCCGGCGAGCGGATCCGGGCGATCTTGGTCGGCGTGCGGAACAGCGTGTAGGCGATCTGGCAGGCGACCATGTTGGTCTCGTCGCTGTTGGTGAACGCCAGCACCATGTCGGCGTCCTCCGCGCCGGCCTTGGCCAGCACCCGCGGGTGGGACGCGTGGCCGTAGACGGTGCGCAGGTCGTAGCGGTCCTGCAGCTCCTGCAGCAGCGCGACGTTGGTGTCGACGACGGTGATGTCGTTCGCCTCGCTGGCGAGGATCTCGGCGACCGAGCTGCCGACCTGCCCGGCGCCGAGCACGATGATCTTCATCGGGGTGCCCCCCGCGCTATGTTGCGATGCAGCATGCTACACCCGGTGGCGGTCACTTGCCAGGGCGGCGGGTGGGGATGCCGAGGGCGCGCAGCTTGCGGTACAGGTGCGTGCGCTCCATCCCGACCTTCTCGGCCAGCCGGCTGATGTTGCCGCCGCACTCGCGCAGCTGGTGCAGCAGGTAGGCGCGCTCGAACTGCTCGCGCGCCTCGCGCAGCGGCAGGTCGAACGGCAGCGCGACGTCGCTCGGCGCCGCCGCCTGCGGCGCGCCGGTGGTCAGCGTCGCCTCGACCTCCTCGGCGCCGATCTCCTCGCCGTTGCCGAGGATCAGCAGCCGCTGCACCAGGTTCTTCAGCTCGCGCACGTTGCCGGGCCAGTCGTAGTGGCGCAGGCGGTTCTGCGCGCCGACGCTGAAGTGGCGGTAGGTCAGCCCCTCGCGGGCGACGTAGTGGTCGACGTAGAAGGCGAGCAGCTCGGAGACGTCCTCGCGGTGCTCGCGCAGCGGCGGCACGTGCAGCGGCACCACGTTGAGGTGGTAGAACAGGTCCTCGCGGAAGCTGCCGTCCTGCACCAGCTCCTCGAGGTTGGCGTGGCTGGCGGCGATGATGCGCACGTTGATCGGCACCGGCTGGCTGCCGCCGACGCGGGTCACCGAGCGGGTCTCCAGCGCGCTCAGCAGCCGGGTCTGCGCCTCGCGGTGCATGTCGGCGACCTCGTCGAGGAACAGCGTGCCGCCGTTGGCCTGCTCGAGCCGGCCGTAGTGGATCGCGCCCTCGGCCTCGCTGCCGAACAGCTCGGTGGCCGCGTTCTCGCCGGCGATCGAGCCGACGCCGACGTCGACGAACGGGCCGTCGCGGCGCGGGCTGCAGCTGTGCAGGTAGCGCGCGAAGGCCTCCTTGCCGCACCCCGGCTCGCCGGTGATCAGCACCCAGCTGTCGTGCTCGGCGATCCGCTTGACCTGCTCGCGCAGGCGCTGCATCAGCGGGCTGCGGCCGACCGGCTCGCGCAGCGCCGGGTCGTGCTGGCGCAGCTCGACGTTCTCGCGCTGCAGCCGGTCGGCGGCCAGCGCGCGGTCGACGGTGACCAGCAGCTTGGCCATCGACAGCGGTTTCTCGATGAAGTCGTAGGCGCCGAGGCGGGTCGCCTCGACCGCGGTCTCCACCGAGCCGTGACCGGAGATCATGATCACCGGGCACGGCAGGCCCGGTTCCTGCGCCCACTCCTTCAGCAGCGAGATGCCGTCGAGGTCGGGCATCCAGATGTCGAGCAGCACCAGGTCCGGGCGCCGGCTGCGCATCGCCCGGCGCGCGGTCTCGCCGCCCTCGGCGACGCTGACCTCGTAGCCCTCGTCTTCGAGGATCTCCTTGACCAGCGCACGGATCGCCGGTTCGTCGTCGACCACCAGGAGGTAGGGCTTGGACATCGGGACGCGCTCGCTCAGGAGTGGGGCGGCCTGGCCGTTGGGGTCCGTTCGGCCACGGCGGGGTCGCCGCTGCCGCTCTCCGGCGGGGTCACCGGGAGACGCACCGCGACGGCGAATCCACCCGCGGGAACGTCGTTGATGGCGATCATACCACCGTGCTCCTCGACGATCTTTTTGACGATCGCCAGGCCGAGCCCGGTGCCCTTCGGCTTCGTGGTGATGTAGGGCTCGAACAGCCGGTCACGCAGCTCCGACGGCAGCCCGGGGCCGTTGTCGCGCACCTCCAGCTCGACGCAGCTGCGGCCGTCCTCGTGGAGCCTCCGGGTGCTCACCGCGATCTGCGGGTCGGGGGTGTCGGCGAGCGCCTCGTGGGCGTTCTTCAGCAGGTTGTGCAGCAGCTGGCGCAGGCGTCCCGGGTCGGCGTCGATCAGCGGCAGCTCCGGGTCGAGCAGCGCGCTGAGCTGCACCGGGCGCTCCTCGCCGCTGCGGTAGAGCTCGAGCAGCTCCTCGAGCAGGGCATTGAGTGCCAGCGGCTCGCGCTGCAAGCGCGGCGGCCGCGCGTACTCGCTGAACGCGTTGACCATGCCCTTCATCATCTCGACCTGCTGCACGATGGTCTCGGTGTGGCGCTCGAGCAGCGCGCGGTCGGCCGGGTTCATCGACTGCGAGCACTTGTGGCGGAGCCGTTCCGCGGAGAGCTGGATCGGCGTCAGCGGGTTCTTGATCTCGTGCGCCAGGCGCCGCGCGACCTCGCCCCAGGCGGCGTCGCGCTGCGCCTGGATCAGCGCGGTGATGTCGTCGAACACGACCACCTGCCCGGCGTGCTCCGGATCGGTCGCCGCCAGCGCCGAGCCGCGGCAGATCAGCACCTGGCGCCCGCGCGCGCCGAACAGCGTCACCTCGGCCTGCCAGCCGCTGCCGGAACCCTGCAGCAGGTGGTGGGTCCACGCCTCGCGCAGCGGCTGCAGGTGCTCGTGGCGCGCGGCGAGGCCGGCCAGGGTCTGGCCGCTGTTCACCGGCAGGGCGACGCCGAGGATCTGCTCGGCGGCGCGGTTCGCGGTGATCAGCACCAGGTGGCGGTCGAAGGTCAGCACGCCGGTCGACAGGTTGCCGAGCACCACCTCGAGGTAGGCCTTCTGCTCCTCGACCTCCTGCTGGCTGCGCTGCATCGCCTCGCGCGACAGCGCCAGGCGCCGGGTCATCTCGTTGAACGAGCGCACCAGCATGCCGATGTCGTCGTTGCCCGGCTGCGGCAGCCGCTGGCTGTAGTCGCCGGCGGCGACCGCGCGGGTGCCCATCACCAGGTCGCGCACCGGCGCGGTCAGCCGGCGCGCCGAGAGGAAGCCGAGCCACACCGCGGCCAGCAGGGTGAAGGCCAGCACCAGCGACAGGGTCAGCGTGAAGCTGTACTTCAGCGGCGTGCGCAGGTAGGCGAGCTCGCGGTACTGGCTGAACGCCTGCTCCACCGACCCGGCCAGCGCGCTGAGCCGGCTCGGCACCGGGTAGAGCCCCTGCAGCAGCCGCGTCTCGGTGCCGCCGGCGACCTGCAGCGGCACCAGCACGCGCACGAACAGCCCCTCGTCGCGGATCGGGTCGAGGCCGACGTAGGGACGCCCCTGGCGCGCCAGCAGCAGCAGCTCCTCGTTCGGCTGGCTCGGCACCAGCGCGGTCGGGTCGTTGCTGCTGGCGGCGAGGATGCGCCCGTTCTGCGCCATCAGCGTCAGCTCGCTGGCGCCGCTGCCCGGCAGCAGCTCGTCGAGGGTGAACGCGGCCTGCTCGATGCTCCCCTCCTCGAGCGTGCCGGCCATGCTCTCCTGCCAGCGCAGCACCACGCGCATGTTGAGGTCGAGCGAGCCGCGGCCTAGATCGAGGGCATCGGTCAGCGCCTGCTCGATGCGCACGTCGAACCAGCTGTCGATACCGCGGTGCAGGAACTGCAGCGAGAAGTAGTAGAGCAGGCTGACCGGGCCGAGCGCGAGCAGCGAGAACAGCAGCACCAGCCGGCGGCTGAGCCGGGCCCCGGGCGCCTGCTGGCGCAGCTGCGCCACCAGCCGGGCCAGGTTGGCGACGATCAGCAGCACCAGCACCACCAGGCCGGCGATGTTGAAGCCGACCAGCCAGACGTAGAGCTGGCCGAAGCGTGCCGAGTCCTGCGTCGCCTCGCTCATCAGGAACAGCGACAGCAGCAGCAGCGTGACCAGCACCAGCGCCGGCGCCGGACCGGTGGCCAGCCGCCTCAGGGTACGAGCAGCCACGTGTGCCAGTCGCTGGCGAGGTCCCACGCCTCGCTGAGGTAGGCCACCGGGCGCAGCGGCAGCGGCAGCGCCTCGATGTCGAGACGCGCCCGGATGCGCGCGCCGTAACGCTTGCCGACGCCGAGCAGCCGGTGGTCGAGCATCGGGAAACCCTGCAGGCGCCCGATCGCGACCAGCGCGGCGTGGCGGCCGGCGTAGCTGCTGCGCTCGTCGGTGTTGACGTTGGTCACCAGGTACTGGCCGCTGAGGGCGCGGTACTCGAGGACGTAGCGCTGGCTCAGCTCGGCGACGCTGGAGTCCCACAGCCAGTCGCTCGGCTCGAAGACCTCGATCTGCAGCTCGATGGTCAGCGGCACGCCGTTGTCGAGGGCCTCGAACACCTCCGCGCTGAACTCGAGGTCGAGCCGCGCATCGAGGCGGTAGACCTCGTCGACCAGGCGGGTCGCCGCCTCGACCACGCGGAAGCGCGGCGGGTCGGCGGCCACCGCCAGCGGCAGCAGCAGGCCGCCGAGCAGCCAGCCCAGGCACCAGGCCAGCATGCCGCCCGCCGCCGGGCGCGAGGTGGGTCTGCTGGAACTGCCGGTCATCGGTCGCCTGGTCTGGTGGCCGGACGGCTCAGCCGACACGCTGCAGTCGTGCGTAGTAGAAGCCGTCCATGCCCTGCTCGCCGGTGAGCACCTGGCGGCCGTGGCGGCGGGGCCGGCCCCAGCCGGCATCGATGGGCAGTTCGCGCGCGTCGCCGTGAGTCGCCAGGAAGGTACTGATCTGGCTCTCGTTCTCCTCCGGGAGAACCGAGCAGGTAGCATACAGGAGCACCCCGCCGACGGCGAGCAACGGCCACAGACCGGCGAGCAGGCGGGCCTGCTCCGCGACCAGGCCGGCGACGTCCTCCGGCCGGCGCAGCAGCTTGATGTCCGGGTGCCGGCGGATCACCCCGGTGCCGGAGCACGGCTTCGGAAAAACTCTTTGAGGAATTTTATAAGGGTACCGACGAACGCGAAGTGTCGACCACGATGGTTTTTGTCCGCATTCTCTCCAAGATGTTGCGCGATAAAGATATTGGCCAGCTTGTTGTACCGATTGTGCCCGACGAAGCCCGGACT
>DATCZX010000232.1:0-6022 GCA_036525695.1 Gammaproteobacteria bacterium
GACCCCGACCACGCAGCGCTCGCCGCGATCGACCGCGTCCTGGAACGCGCGCGCCGACTCGCCGATCTGCTGCTGCACCAGCCCCTGCTCGACGGCGCGGTACATGCCGCCGGCCGCGTCGACGCGCGCGATCACCGCCTCGATCTCGCGCTCCATGGCGTCGGTCAGCGACTCGACGTAGAAGCTGCCGCCGAGCGGGTCGATCACCTCGGCCAGCCCGGCCTCGTCGCGCAGGATGTTCTGCGTCGCGATGGCGATCCGCGCCGCCGCCTCGGTCGGGGTGGAGAGCACCTCGTCGTAGCTGTCGGTGTGCAGCGACTGCAGGCCGCCGAACAGCCCGGCGATCGCCTGCGCGGTGACCCGGGCGACGTTGTTCAGCGGCTGCTGCCGGGTCAGGTCGACGCCCGAGGTCTGCGCGTGGAACTTGAAGCGCCAGCTCCTCGGGTCGCGCGCGCCGAGCCGCTCGCGGGCCAGCCGCGCCCACACGCGGCGGCCGGCGCGGAACTTGGCGATCTCCTCGAAGAAGCTGATCGAGATGTCGAAGAAGAACGTGAACCGGGGCAGGAACTCGTCGGCCTGGATGCCGTGGTCGAGGCAGTCCTGCGCGTACTGCAGCGCGGTGCACAGCGTGAAGCCCATCGCCTCGGCCGGCGTCGCGCCGCCCTGCTGCATGTGCTGGCCGACCACCGACACCGGGTTCCACTGCGGCACGTGGCGGTTCAGCCAGGCGATCGCGTCGACCAGCACGCGGCGCGAGCCGGGCAGGGCGAGGCGGAAGAACATGTGGTTGGCGACGAAGTGCGAGATGTAGTCGCTCTGGTTCGAGGTGCCGCGCAGCCTGCCCCAGTCGACCCCGGTGCGCTCGGCGTGGACCAGCAGCTGCGCCAGCAGCGTGAACGGCAGCGGGTCGTTGAGGCCGATCGACAGCTCGCCGATCGGGATGCCGTCGAGCGCGGCGCTGAAGTCCTCCGGGGTGTTGATCACGGTGCCGCAGGTGCCGAGCAGCAGCGGGTCGACGGCGTCGGCGTCGATGCCGCGGTAGACCGAGTTGCACGGGATCAGGCTGATCGCGGTCGCGCCGGCGTCGAGGATGGTCTTCAGCCGCGCGTTGTAGTCGCCCGGGGTGCCCAGCCCGACCAGCTGGCGCTGGGTCCAGCGCTTGCCGCGGTGCATGCTCGGGTAGATGCCGCGGGTGTAGGGCGGGGTCCCGGGGAAGCCGAGGTCGTCGGCGTAGCGGCCGCCGTCCCAGTCGCGCGGGGTGTACAGCGGCTTGACCTCGATGCCGGAACGGTTCCGCAGCGGCACCTCGTCGCCGACCGCGCGGCGGTACTCCCGCTCCCATGCCGCCTCGGCCTCGGCGAACCCCGGCAGCGGCAGCTGCTCCGCCGGGCGGCTCATGCCGCCACCCCGCGGCGCGCCGCGGCGCACAGCCGGCGCACCTCGGCGACCACGGTCTCCAGCGACACGCCGGGGTGGTAGACCCCGGCCACGCCGGCCGCGCGCAGCGCCGCCTCCTCGTCGTCGGGGACGATCCCGCCGACGATCACCGGGACGTCGTCGAGGCCGGCCTCGCGCAGCGCGGCGACCAGCTGCGGCACCAGCAGGTGGTCGGTGGCCAGCGAGGAGATGCCGACCAGGTCGACGTCCTCCTCGAGCGCCAGCTTGACCACCGCGGGGAGCGACTGCCACGGGCCGGTGTAGACCACCTCCATGCCGGCGTCGCGCAGCGCCGCGGCGACCAGCCGGCTGCCGCGGTCGTGGCCGTCGAGGCCGATCTTGGTGACCAGCACCTTGTACGGGACGGGGTCGCTCATCGGGGTTCTCCGGGGATCAGCAGTTGGATGAAACGGTGGGCGATGGCGCGCGGGTTCTCGCCGCCGGGGCGGTACCACAGCGGCACCCAGTTCAGCGCGCCGAGCAGCAGCAGGCGCAGGGCGCGGCGCGCTGCCGCGTCTCCGGGCAGCCCGAGGGCGTCGACCAGCTCGCGGAACAGCGCCTCGTGGCGGTCGCGCAGCGCCACCAGCGCGTCGCGCGTGGCGGGGGCGTCGTCCGGCAGCACGCGCACCACCACCGCGGCGTAGGCGCTGCCGTCGAGCAGCGACTCGAGGTGCGCGGCGCAGGCCAGCTCGAGCCGCTCCCAGGCGCTGCGGGTGCCGGCCAGCGCGGCGCGCACGCGCGCCTCGATCCGCGTGACCCCCTCGGCGTAGACCGCGACCAGCAGCTCGTCCTTCGACGGGAAGTGGTAGTAGATCGAGCCCGGCAGCATGCCGACCGCGGCGGCCAGGTCGCGCATCGAGGTGGCGCGGTAGCCGCGCTCGGCGAACAGCGCGGCGGCGGCGTCGAGCAGGGCCTGGCGGCGGTTGTCCTGGCGCGCGGGACGCTGCGTGGCGGGGCTGGGCATGCCGGCTCCTTTACCAAACGGTCGTTTGTTTTATTCCCGTGCCCGCCCGGCTGTCAAGCTTGCCCGTGCCCCCCGAGGCGCAGGCCCAGCGGCTAAACTGCGTGCAGGAAGCCCCCGGAGGCGTGGATGCCGACCCCCCCGCAGATCAGCACCGAACCCGCAGGTGAGCGCGTCTGCCTCGCCGGCCGCTGGGTCACCGCCGAGCTCGGGGGGCTCGAGGCGGCGCTGGCGGCACTGAGCCGGCCCGGCACCGGGCCGCTGACCGTCGATGCCAGCGGCGTCACCGCGTTCGACACCGGCGGCGCCTGGTACCTGCGGCGACTGCTGCGCCGGCTGCGCGCGGACGGCCGCGAGGTGGTGCTGCTCGGGCTGCGCGCGGAGTTCGACGAGCTCTACCGGCTGGTCGACGCCCGCCTCGAGGCGTACCGCTGGGCCTCGCCGCAGGCTCCGCGCGGCTGGCTCGACCGCCTCGGCCGGCGCTCGCTGGGCAAGGCCAGCCAGGGCTACCGGCTGCTCGCCTTCGTCGGCCACTCGATGCTGGTGCTGCTGGCGACGCTGCGCCAGCCGCAGCGGCTGCGCTGGCGCAGCGTGCTGGCCGAGATCAGGTCGGCCGGGGTCGACGCGCTGCCGATCATCGGCCTGCTCAGCTTCCTGATCGGCATCGTCATCGCCTACCAGGGCGGGGTGCAGCTGCGCAACTACGGCGCCAACATCTTCGTCGTCGAGCTGGTCACGCTGACCATGCTGCGCGAGCTGGCGCCGGTGATGACCGCGGTGATCGTCGCCGGGCGCACCGGCTCCGCCTACACCGCGCAGCTCGGCACCATGCTGGTCAACGACGAGATCGACGCGATCCGCACCATGGGCCTGTCGCCGGCGGAGCTGCTGGTGCTGCCCAAGCTGCTCGGGCTGATGCTGGCGCTGCCGCTGCTGACCATGTTCGCGGACATCCTCGGCGTGTTCGGCGGCATGGTGATGTCGGTGGCGATCCTCGACGTCGACATGGGCGAGTTCCTGCGCCGCGTGCCGCAGGCGGTGTCGCTGACCTCGTTCATGATCGGCATCGGCAAGACCCCGGTGTTCGCGCTGCTGATCGCGATGGTCGGCTGCTTCCAGGGCTTCCAGGTCGCCGGCGGCGCCGACAGCGTCGGCCGCCAGACCACCGTCAGCGTGGTCCAGGCGATCTTCCTGGTGATCGTCACCGACGCGGTGTTCTCGATCGTCTTCAGCTGGATGCGGATATGAGCGGCGAGCGGCGCGAGTCGGTGATCGCGGTGCGCGGCCTGCACGCGCGCTACGGCACGCGCCCGGTGCTCGAGGCGGTCGACCTCGAGGTGCGCCGCGGCGAGATCTTCGCGCTGGTCGGCGGCAGCGGCGCCGGCAAGTCGACGCTGCTGCGGCTGCTGATCATGCTCGAGCAGCCGGCCGCGGGCTCGATCCGGCTGTTCGGCGAGGAGGTGGTCGGCGTCGGCCCCGGCCGCGCCGACATCCTGCGCCGGCGGCTCGGCGTGATGTTCCAGCACGGCGCGCTGTTCAGCTCGCAGAGCGTGCTGGATAATGTCGCCACCCCGCTGCACGAGCACACCCGCCTGCCGCCGCGGGTGATCCGCGAGATCGCCGCGCTGAAGCTGGCGCTGGTCGGCCTCGACGGCGAGGCGGCGGCGCAGCTGCCCGAGGCGCTCAGCGGGGGCATGCTGAAGCGCGCCGCGGTGGCGCGGGCGCTGGCCCTCGATCCCGAACTGCTGCTGCTGGACGAGCCGAGCGCCGGTCTCGACCCGGTCAGCGCCAACGCGATGGACCAACTGATCCTGCAACTGCGCGACTCGCTCGGACTGACCGTGGTGCTGGTCACCCACGACGTCGACACGCTGTGCCAGGTCACCGACCGCGTGGCCTTCATCGACGCGCGCCGGGTGATCGGCTGCGGCAGCGTCAGCGAGCTGCGCAGCGACGACCACCCGGTGCTGCAGGCCTACTTCGGCGGCCCGCGCGGGCGCGCCGCGATGGCGGTGACCTGATGGAACCGCGCCCGGCCTACGCGCTGGTCGGCCTGTTCGTGCTGCTGCTCGGCGGCGCGCTGTTCGCCAGCGCGGTCTGGCTCGGCGCCGGTCACGGCGAGCTGCAGAGCGACTACTACCACGCCTACCTCGAGGAGTCGGTGATCGGGCTGAACGTCAAGTCGTCGGTGCGCTACCGCGGGGTCGACGTCGGCCGGGTCAGCCGCATCGAGCTCGATCCCGACGACCCCGGCCGGGTGCGCCTGCTGCTGTCGCTGGACGCCGGCACCCCGGTCAGCGTCGCGACCGTGGCCCGGCTGGCGACCATCGGCATCACCGGCCTGGCCTACGTCGAGCTGCGCGGCGGCACGCGCGACTCGGCACCGCTGCGCGCCGCCGCCGGTGCGGCCTACCCGGTGATCCCGACCGAGCCGTCGCTGCGCGGCCAGCTGGAGCAGGCCGCCCCCGACCTGCTCGCCGAGGTGCGCGCCACGCTGCAGGCGCTCGGCGCGGCGACCGAGCGCACCCGCGCGCTGTTCAGCGACGCCAACCTGGAGGCGCTGGGCTCGATCCTCGCCGACCTGCAGCGCCTCGGCGCGATGCTGGCCGGGCGCAGCGAGCAGCTCGCCGGCGGCATCGACGACCTCGGCCGGCTGCTCGAGCACGGGGTCGCGGCCAGCGCGCGCTTCCCGGCGCTGGTCGAGCGTGCCGACGGCACCCTGGTGCGCCTGGAGCAGGCGGCGCTCGCCGCCGGCGAGGCGTCGCAGGCGATCAACCAGCTGGCCGGGCGGCTCGACATCGCGGTGGCGCGCCTCTCCGGCAGCACCCTGGGCGAGGTCGAGCGCGCGGCCGGGCTGACCAGCCAGGAGCTGCAGCGCTTCGCGGTCGACACCCAGCCGGAGCTGCTCGGCCTGATCGAGGAGCTGCGCAGCGCCGCGCTGTCGCTGCGCCGGCTCGGCCGCGAGCTCGAGCACGACCCCTCGCTGGTGCTGTTCGGCCGCCGCGACGTGCAGCCCGGACCGGGCGAGGAGGTGGGGCAATGACGCGGACCGCGTGCTGGACGCTGGTCGTCACGCTGCTGCTGCTCGCCGGCTGCGCCCGCATCGGCCCGGCCAAGGTGGGCCCGCTGCGCGGTCACCTGCTCGAGCCGGTGGCGTTGCCCGCCGCGGTGGCGCCGGCCCCCGCGGCCCCGCTGTTGCGGCTGGCGACGGTGCGCGCGGTGCAGGAGCTCGACGGCACGCAGATGCTCTACCGCAACGCCGGCGCCGAGGTCGCCGCCTACGCCCGCAACGTCTGGGCCGCGCCGCCGGCCGAGCAGGTCGCGCGCTGGGCGGTGGCCGCGCTGGAGCGTGCCGGCGGCGTCGCCGGGGTGATCGCCCCGGGCGGGCGCGGCGTGGCGACGCTGCGGCTGGAGAGCGAGTTGCTGGCGCTGCACCACGACCACACCGTCGCACCGAGCCGCGCGGTGCTCGAGCTGCGCGTCCAGCTGATCGCCCAGCCGGGGCAGCGGGTGCTGACCACGCGCCGCCTGCGGGCCGTCGCCGAGGCCCCCAGCGACGATCCCGACGGCGGCGTCGCCGCGGCCAACCGGGCGCTGGCCGAGGTGCTGGCCGAGCTGGCCGCC
>DATCZX010000233.1:0-3483 GCA_036525695.1 Gammaproteobacteria bacterium
GGGCCGCGCGCGCCGTCGCCGTGCAGGGCGGGCAGCGCGTCGAGCTGCCGCTGCAGGTCGACCCGGGCGTGGCCAGCGGGACGGCCTGGATACCCGCGGGCGTGCCCGGCACCTGCGCCGGCCCGGCGTGCGGCCCGGTGACCATCGAGAAGGCATGAGAGCGGCGAGGAAGCACGAATGATCGAGAGCTTGTGGGCCGCCCTGCCGGCCGCGCTGCAGACCATGATCGTGATCGTCGCGAAGATCGTCGCGATCATGGTGCCGCTGATGCTGACCGTCGCCTACTACACGCTCGCCGAGCGCAAGGTGATCGGCTTCATGCAGGTGCGCATCGGCCCGAACCGCGTCGGCCCGCGCGGGCTGCTGCAGCCGATCGCGGACGCGGTCAAGCTGATGTTCAAGGAGATCATCGTCCCGACGAACTCGAACCGCTTCCTGTTCGTGCTCGCGCCGATGCTGTCGATCGCCCCCGCGCTGGCGGCCTGGGCGGTGATCCCGTTCAACGACACCTGGGTGCTGGCCGACATCGACGCCAGCCTGCTCTACATCCTCGCGCTGACCTCGTTCGGGGTCTACGGCGTGATCATCGCCGGCTGGGCCTCGAACTCGAAGTACGCGCTGCTCGGCGCGATGCGCTCGGCGGCGCAGATGGTCGCCTACGAGATCGCGATGGGCTTCGCGCTGGTCGGCGTGCTGATCGCCGGCGGCAGCCTCAACCTCGGCGAGATCGTCCGGGCGCAGTCGGGCAGCCTGCTGCACTGGTTCTGGCTGCCGCTGTTCCCGCTGCTGATGGTCTACCTGATCTCGGGGGTCGCGGAGACCAACCGCGCGCCGTTCGACGTCGCCGAGGGCGAGTCGGAGATCGTCGCCGGCTTCCACGTCGAGTACTCGGGGATGGCGTTCGCGGTGTTCTTCCTCGCCGAGTACGCGAACATGATCCTGATCGCGGCGCTGACCGCGCTGCTGTTCTTCGGCGGCTGGCTGTCGCCGTTCCAGGGCATCCCGCTGCTCGGCGAGCCGAGCCTCGGCTGGTTCCTGCTGAAGACCGCGTTCTTCATGTTCTGCTTCCTCTGGTTCCGCGCCACCTTCCCGCGCTACCGCTACGACCAGATCATGCGCCTGGGCTGGAAGGTGTTCATTCCGATCACCATCGTCTGGCTGCTGGTCGTCGCGCTCGCGGTGGTGCTGGAACTCCCCTGGTGGTTCGACTGATGGGGCCGCAGCGATGAACGCCTTGTCCAGCTATTTCAAGAGCCTGTTCCTGATCGAACTGCTCAAGGGGTTGCGCCTGACCGGACGCTACTTCTTCAAGCGCAAGTTCACCGTCCAGTACCCGGACGAGAAGACGCCGTACTCGCCGCGTTTCCGCGGCATCCACGCGCTGCGCCGTTACGCCAACGGCGAGGAGCGCTGCATCGCCTGCAAGCTGTGCGAGGCGGTCTGCCCGGCGCTGGCGATCACCATCGAGGCGGAGCCGCGCGACGACGGCCAGCGGCGCACCACGGTCTACGACATCGACCTGTTCAAGTGCGTCTACTGCGGCTACTGCGAGGAGGCGTGCCCGGTCGACGCGATCGTGCTGACCCGCGTCTACGAGGTCGCCTTCGACCGCCGCGGGCAGAACATCATGACCAAGCAGAAGCTGATGGCGATGGGCGACACGCACGAGCAGCAGATCGCCGCCGACCGCAGCACCGACGCCCGCTTCCGCTGAACGGCGTCACGGAGAGCCACCCGATGGGTTTCGACAAACTGGTCTTCTACGTCTTCGCCGCCGTGCTGGTGTTCGCGGCGTTGCGCGTCATCACCTGCCGCAACCCGGTGCACGCCGTGCTCTACCTGGTGCTCTGCTTCATCAACAGCGCCGGGCTGTGGCTGCTGCTCGAGGCCGAGTTCCTGGCGATCACGCTGGTGCTGGTCTACGTCGGCGCGGTGATGGTGCTGTTCCTGTTCGTGGTGATGATGCTCGACATCAACCTGGCCGAGATGCGGCGCGGCTTCTACGGCTTCCTGCCGGTCGGCGCCGGGGTCGCGCTGCTGCTGATCGTCGAGATGTGGCTGGTGGTGCGGGCCAAGGCGTTCAGCGTCGAGCAGATCGGCACCGGCACCCGGCACGCGGCCGACTACAGCAACACCAAGGCGCTCGGCGGGGTGCTCTACACCGAGTACGTCTACGCCTTCGAGATCGCCGCGGTGATCCTGGTGCTGGCGATCGTCGCCGCGATCGCGCTGACCCTGCGCAAGCGGCCCGAGACCCGTTACCAGGATCCGGCGCGGCAGGTCAGCGTGCGGCGCGAGGACCGCGTGCGGCTGGTCAAGATGCCGGCCGAGAAGCGCGGCTGAAGCCGCCGGCGCGCCGAGCGAAAAGTACGGACAAGGGGAACCGACGATGCTGGCTCTGACCGATTACCTGGCGCTGGGGGCGATCCTGTTCTGCATCGCCGTGGCGGGGATCTTCCTCAACCGGCGCAACCTGATCGTGCTGCTGATGGCGATCGAGCTGATGCTGCTCGCGGTGAACATGAATTTCATCGCCTTCTCGCACTACCTCGGCAACCTCGACGGCCAGGTGTTCGTGTTCTTCATCCTGACCGTGGCCGCGGCCGAGGCGGCGATCGGCCTGGCGATCCTGGTCGTGGTCTTCCGCAACCGGCGCACCATCAACGTCACCGACCTCGACCTGATGAAGGGCTAAGCGCATGCAGAACGTCTACCTCGGCACCGTCCTCGCGCCGCTGATCGGCGCGCTCGTCGCCGGGCTCGGCGGCCGCTGGCTGAGCCGGGCCGCCTCCCACTGGGTGGCCATCATCGGCGTCGCGATCTCGTTCGCGCTGTCGCTGGTGGCGTTCAAGCACCACGTCATCGACGGGCAGCAGGCGTTCAACGGCTCGGTCTACACCTGGATGGTCAGCGACGGGATCCGCTTCGAGATCGGCTTCCTGGTCGACCGCCTGACCGTGCTGATGATGGGCGTGGTCACCTTCGTCTCGCTGATGGTGCACATCTACACCATCGGCTACATGGCCGACGACGAGCACAACTGGCCCAAGGAGAGCCTGGCCGGGCGCAACAGCTACCAGCGCTTCTTCGCCTACATCTCGCTGTTCACCTTCTCGATGCTGATGCTGGTGATGGCCAACAACTTCCTGCAGCTGTTCTTCGGCTGGGAGGCGGTGGGCCTGGTCTCCTACCTGCTGATCGGCTTCTGGTCGGTGCGCGAGTCGGCGATCTACGCCAATCTCAAGGCGTTTCTGGTCAATCGCGTAGGTGACTTCGGCTTCCTGCTCGGCATCGCCGCCGTGCTGATGTACACCAACAGCCTCGACTATGCCGAGGTGTTTGCCGCCGCGCCCGGCCTGGTCGGTGAGACCATCGGCGTGATCCCGGGCTACGACTGGTCGGTACTGACGCTGATCTGCATCCTGTTGTTCGTCGGCGCCATGGGCAAGTCGGCACAGGCCCCGCTGCACGTCTGGCTGCCCG
>DATCZX010000234.1:0-2423 GCA_036525695.1 Gammaproteobacteria bacterium
GCCGAGGCGCGGGCCCGGCGGGATGTAGATCTCGTTGGTCTCGTTGCGCTGCTGGAACTCGCGCGAGGAGAGCTCCTCGAAGCGGGCGACGCGCGCCTTGCTCTTGGCGTGGCGGCCCTTCGGGTTGCTGCGCACCCACTCCAGCTCGTGCTTGATGGTGCGCTGGTGCGCGGCCTCCTCGCGCTGCTCCTGGCCGAGCCGCTGCTCCTTCTGCTCCAGCCAGGAGGAGTAGTTGCCCTGCCACGGGATGCCGCGGCCGCGATCCAGCTCGAGGATCCAGCCGGCGACGTTGTCGAGGAAGTAGCGGTCGTGGGTCACCGCGATCACGGTGCCCGGGTACTCGCCGAGGAAGCGCTCGAGCCAGGCCACCGACTCGGCGTCGAGGTGGTTGGTCGGCTCGTCGAGCAGCAGCATGTCGGGGTTGCTGAGCAGCAGCCGGCACAGCGCGACGCGCCGGCGCTCGCCGCCCGAGAGCCGGGTCACGTCGGCGTCCCACGGCGGCAGCCGCAGCGCGTCGGCGGCGATCTCCAGCTTGCGCTCCAACTCGTGGCCGTCGCTGGCCTGCAGCAGCGCCTCGAGCTGCCCCTGCTCGGCGGCCAGCGCGTCGAAATCGGCGTCGGGCTCGGCGTAGGCGGCGTAGATCTCCTCGAGCCGTGCGTGCGCCTGCTTGACCTGGGCCACCGCCTCCTCGACGTTGCCGCGCACGTCCTTGGCCGGGTCGAGCTGCGGCTCCTGCGGCAGGAAGCCGATGCGGGTGCCCGGCTGCGGCCGCGCCTCGCCCTCGATCTCGCTGTCCAGCCCGGCCATGATGCGCAGCAGCGTCGACTTGCCGGAGCCGTTCAGGCCGAGCACGCCGATCTTGGCGCCGGGGAAGAACGACAGCGAGATGTCGGCGAGGATGTGCCGCTTCGGCGGCACGATCTTGCCGACGCGGTGCATGGTGTAGATGTACTGCGCCATCGGGGCTTCCGGGTGCGGGCGGGGCGGCTATTATAGGGACTGGCCCGGGTGCCGTCATGCCGGCGAGGACGGGCGGCGCGATTGAATTTTAACGGCTAAGCTGGAACAATCCCGGGGCGCGCGCAGCGTGCAGCTAACGACCCGCGTGGGGTGACCCCCAAGTAGAACAGCACAGCGGGGCAGGAAACACCGATGCCACTGACCATCAACCGATCCGACGACGGCCAGGCGATCACGATCAAGATCAACGGCCGCTTCGATTTCGACCTGCACCAGGAGTTCCGCCAGGCGTTCGAGCACGCCGAGGATCAGCAGGTCCGCTACGTGATCGACCTGGCCGAAGCCGAGTACATGGACAGCTCGGCGCTCGGCATGCTGCTGCTGCTGCGCGAACGCGCCGGTGGCGACCGCGCCGACATCGCCATCGTCAACTGCAGCCCGGCGATCAACAAGATCCTGACCATCTCCAACTTCCACAAGCTGTTCAAGGTCGCCTGACGCGTGCGCCCCGGGCGCACGGCACGGAAGCCATGTCGGCGGTCGACCCCTTCCACCGCGACGAACCCCTGGCACGCCCCCGTCCGGAGCGCCCGGCGCGCATCCTGATCGCCGATGACGACCACGTCAACCGACTGATCCTCAAGGCAATCCTGGCCAAGGAGGGGCACGAGGTGGCGGTCGCGGAGAACGGCCAGGAGGCGGTCGTGCTGTTCGGGTCGTGGCAGCCCGACCTGGTCCTGATGGACGTGATGATGCCGCTGCTCGACGGCTACGAGGCCACGCGGCAGATCAAGGAGCTGGCCGGCGAACGCTTCGTCCCGGTGATCTTCCTGACCGCGCTGAGCGACGAGAGCGCGCTGGCGCGCTGCGTCGCCTGCGGCGGCGACGACTTCCTGACCAAGCCCTACAGCCGGGTGATCCTGAAGGCCAAGATCGACGCGCTGGAGCGGGTGCGCCAGCTCTACGGCACCATGTACCGCCAGCGCGACCAGCTCGCGGTGCACCAGAAACGGCTGCTGCAGGAGCACGCGGTGGCCGAGAAGGTGCTGTCGCGGATCGTCCACACCGGTTGCCTCGACGCCCCGCAGATCCGCTACATGCTGTCGCCGATGGCGATCTTCAACGGCGACATGCTGCTCGCCGCGCGCAAGCCCACCGGGGGGCTGCACGTGATGCTGGGGGACTTCACCGGCCACGGGCTGTCGGCCGCGATCGGCACCGTGCCGATCGCCGACATCTTCTACGCGATGACCAAGAAGGGCTTCTCGATCGGCGACGTCCTGGCGCAGATCAACGAGAAGCTGCGCGTGGTGCTGCCGGCCGACGTCTTCTTCGCCGCGGTCCTGCTCGAGCTCGATGCCGCCCACAGCACGCTGACGGTGTGGAACGGCGGCGTGCCCGACGTGGTGCTGTGCCACCACGACGGGCGCCTGACCCGGCTCGCCTCCGACCACCTGCCGCTC
>DATCZX010000235.1:0-6727 GCA_036525695.1 Gammaproteobacteria bacterium
CCCGGCGCCGTAGTAGAGCGTCGGCCCGACCGCGTCGCCCTTGACCAGCACGGCGTTCATGACGCCATCGACGTTGGCCAGCAGGCGGCGCTCCGGTACCAGTGTCGGGTGCACGCGCAGCTCGATGCCCTTGCCGTTGCGCCGCGCGATGCCGAGGTGCTTGATGCGGTAGTCGAGTTCCTCGGCGTAGGCGACGTCCTCGCGCGTGATGCGCGTGATGCCTTCGGTGTAGGCGCGCTCGAACTGCAGCGGGATGCCGAAGGCGATCGAGGCGAGGATGGTCAGCTTGTGCGCGGCGTCGATCCCCTCGACGTCGAAGGTCGGATCGGCCTCGGCATAGCCGAGACGCTGCGCCTCGGCGAGCACGTCGGCGAAGTCGCGCCCCTTGTCACGCATCTCGGTCAGGATGAAGTTGCCGGTGCCGTTGATGATCCCGGCCAGCCACTGGATGTGGTTCGCGGCGAGGCCCTCGCGCAGCGCCTTGATGATCGGGATGCCACCGGCGACGGCGGCCTCGAACGCGACCATCACCCCGGCCTCGCGCGCGGCGGCGAAGATCTCGTTGCCGTGCAGCGCGATCAGCGCCTTGTTCGCGGTGACCACGTGCTTGCCCTGGGCGATCGCCTCGAGCACCAGCGCGCGCGCCGGCTCGTAGCCGCCGATCAGCTCGACCACCACCTGCACCGCGGGGTCGCGCACCACCGCGAACGGGTCGTCGGTGAGCTGGATCCCGGTGGTGTCGCAGATGCGCTCGCGCTCGAGGTCGCGCGTCGCCGCGTGGGTGACGTGGATGCCGCGCCCGGCGCGCCGGGTGATCTCTGCCGCGTTGCGGCGCAGGACGTTGACCGTCCCGCCACCGACCGTGCCCAGGCCCAGCAGGCCGACATTGACGGGGTTCACCGGTTTCTCCTACTTGGAACCGTTGCCACGGCGGAGCATGCTGCGAATGCCGCGCACCGCCTGGCGGGTGCGGTGTTCGTTCTCGATCAGCGCGAAGCGGACGTGGTCGTCGCCGTACTCGCCGAAGCCGACCCCGGGCGAGACCGCGACCTTCGCCTCGGCCAGCACCAGCTTGGCGAACTCGAGCGAGCCGAGGTGGCGGTAGGGCTCGGGGATCCGCGCCCAGACGAACATCGTCGCCTTCGGC
This sequence comes from Gammaproteobacteria bacterium, assembly GCA_036525695.1. GTDB lineage: Bacteria > Pseudomonadota > Gammaproteobacteria > QNFN01 > QNFN01 > DATCZX01. The sequence goes on from DATCZX010000235.1 coordinate 1,148, forward strand.
TTGGTGATCTCCCAGCCGGCCGAGAGCAGGCCGTCGCAGAGCACGTCGCGGCGCGAGCGGTACATCTCGCGGATCTGCCCGACGCACTCCTGCGGGCCGTCGAGCGCCGCGATCGAGGCGACCTGGATCGGGGTGAAGGTGCCGTAGTCGAGGTACGACTTGATCTTCGCCAGCGCGCCGATCAGCGTGCTGTTGCCGACCATGAAGCCGACGCGCCAGCCGGGCATGTTGTAGCTCTTGGACAGCGAGAACGACTCGACCGCGACCTCCTTGGCGCCCGGCACCTGGAGGATCGACGGGGCCACGTAGCCGTCGAACACGATGTCCGCGTAGGCGAGGTCGTGCACCACCCAGATCTGGTGCTCGCGGGCGATCGCCACCACCTTCTCGAAGAAGTCCAGCTCGACGCACTGCGCGGTCGGGTTGCCGGGGAAGTTCAGCACCAGCATCTTCGGCTTCGGCCAGCTGTCGCGGATCTTGCGCTCCAGCTCCTCGAAGAAGTCGACCCCGGGCACCAGCGGCACGTAGTGGATGTCGGCGCCGGCGATGACGAAACCGTACGGGTGGATCGGGTAGGCCGGGTTCGGCACCAGCACCGCGTCGCCCGGCGACACGGTGGCCAGTGCCAGGTGCGCGAGCCCCTCCTTCGAGCCGATGGTGACGATCGCCTCGCGCTCGCGGTCGAGTTCGACCTGGTAACGCCGGGCGTACCAGTCGCAGATCGCCTTGCGCAGGCGCGGGATGCCGCGCGAGGCGGAATAGCGGTGCGTGTTCGGCCGCTGCGCGGCCTCCACCAGCTTGGCCACGATGTGCGCCGGCGTCGGCTGGTCGGGGTTGCCCATGCCGAAGTCGATGATGTCCTCGCCACGCGCCCTTGCCTGGGCCTTCAGCTCGTTGACGATGGCGAAGACATACGGGGGCAAGCGGCTGATTCTGCGGAACTCTTCGTTCACTTGAGCGGTCCTGGGCGCGCGCACTTTGCGGGGCAAAAACAAGCCGGCAAGGGTACTGGCGCGGGGTGAGCACTGTCAACGCGGGCGGTTCTCGCCCCGCGCCCGATCGGGTACCCTAGCGCGCATGCAGCTGCACCAGGACAACGACCCCCGCGACGGCTACACGATCCTCGGTCACGCCTCGGGCGAGGTGTGGATCAACGACGTGCGGCTCACCGCCAGCTGCGTGGTCAGCCCGCGGCGCCTGATCCGCGACTGGCCGCCGCAGCGGCTGGAGGAGCTGGCGCCGGCGCACCTCGCGCAGCTGGCCGAGCTCGATCCCGAGCTGGTGCTGCTCGGCGTCGGCGCGCGGCTGCGCTTCCCGGCGCCGGCGCTGCTGCAGCCGTTGCTGGAGCGGTCGATCGGGGTCGAGGTGATGGACACCGCGGCCGCGTGCCGGACCTACAACCTGCTCAAGGGTGACGGCCGCCGCGTGGTGGCGGCGCTGATGATCGCCGCGCCGGAGGGCTGAGGCCCGGCCCCGGCGCGTCTCAGCGGAACAGCGCGCTGGCCGAGAAGCCGGTGTTCTCCATGATCTTGCGCAGCCGCTGCAACGCGTCCATCTGGATCTGCCGGACCCGCTCGCGCGTGACCCCGATCTCGTTGCCGACCTGCTCCAGGGTTGCCGACTCGTAGCCGTGCAGGCCGAAGCGGCGCTCGACCACTTCGCGCTGCTTGTCGGTCAGCAGGCCGAGCCACTCCTCGAGCTTCTCCTGCAGGCTCTCGTCCTGCAGCAGGTCGGAGGGGTCGGTCGAGTTCTCGTCGGGGATCGCCTCGAGCAGCGGCTTGTCGACCTCGCGGCTCAGCGGCGTGTCGACCGAGGTCTCGCGCTCGTTCAGCCCCATCATCCGCTTCGCCTCCTCGACCGGCTTGTCGAGCACCTCGGCGATCTCCTCGATGGTCGGCTCGTGGTCGAGCGTCTGCGCCAGGCGGCGCGCGGCGCGCAGGTAGACGTTGATCTCCTTGACCACGTGGATCGGCAGCCGCACGGTGCGCGTCTGGTTCATGATCGCGCGCTCGATGGTCTGGCGGATCCACCAGGTGGCGTAGGTCGAGAAACGGAACCCGCGCTCGGGGTCGAACTTCTCGACCGCGCGGATCAGGCCGAGATTGCCCTCCTCGATCAGGTCGAGCAGCGCGAGGCCGCGGTTGACGTAGCGGCGCGCGATCCGCACCACCAGCCGCAGGTTGCTCTCGATCATGCGCTTGCGCGCCTTCTCGTCGCCCTTCTGCGCGAGCCGCGAGAAGTAGACCTCCTCCTCGGCGGTCAGCAGCGGTGATGCGCCGATCTCGTTGAGGTAGAGCCGGGTCGCATCGAGCTGGGCGTGGTAGCCGCCGGTGGCGAAGGTCCTCTCGCCGTCGTTGCGCTTGCCGTCGTCGGCTTCGGCTGCTTCGACCTCGTCGCCGTCGCTCGCTTCCTGGAAGTCGAGATCGGCATCCTGTTCGGTAAGACTGTCCATATCTTCCTCACCCAGCATGTCCAACTCCTCTGGGTTTCTGGTCGTGGTCATCGCTTGCGCGATTCGTCCGCAGTGTCCATCGGGATCGGGTCGAGTGTTTACATCCGTGGTCTGCCGGGTCCGGCTCACCCCTTCGGTAGCAGGCTCAGCGGGTCGACCGGCTGGCCGTTGCGACGAATCTCGAAATGCAGCATCGCACGGTCATTATCTACCCGACCCATTTTCGCAATCAACTGGCCCGCGACCACCGTGTCGCCCTCGCGCACCAGGAGTTCGCGGTTGTGCCCGTACGCGCTCAGGTAGGTGCCGTCGTGTTTGATGATCACCAGGTTGCCGTAGCCTACCAGCCCGTTGCCGCTGTAGACCACGCGCCCGGCCGCCGCGGCGTAGACCGTCTGGCCCTCGCTGCCGACGATATCCACGCCCTTGCGCCCGGGATCGCCGCTGGCGAAGGTGCTCAGCAGCCGCCCCTGGGTCGGCCAGCGCCAGGCGATGCCGCCGACCGTGCGGCTGGCGGAGTCATTCGAGATCACCACCGGCGAGGGCGGATCGCGCCGCGTGCTCGCCGGAGTTTGCGGCGCGGGTGCCGGCACCGTCTTCGCCGGTGGTGGCGGCGGCGCGGGGCGCCTCTCCGTGGTCGACGTGGGTGGCTGCTGCGAGCCACGCGCCGCTGCCGGGGCGCGCAGCGCGAGCCGCTGACCGGGGTAGATCACGTAGGGCGGCCCGATGCCGTTCCAGCGCGCGACCTCGTGGTAATCGAGCCCGTACTGCCAGGCGATCGAGTACAGCGTGTCGCCGCGGCTCACCGTGTACTGGGCCGGCACCGGCGCGTCGCCGACGGCACGCGAGGCGGTCGGCGCCGGGGCGCGCGATGCGCTGCAGGAGACCGCCAGGAAGGCCAGCGTGATGACGAGCGCGGGAATTCGCAGCGACTTCATCAGCTCGCGAACAGGAGGTACGCGGTCACCAGCACGATCACCAGCCAGCCCAGGCGGTCGACGTAGGTGCGCAAGAGTTTCTCCATCGGCGCCCCGCCCCAGCGCATCAGCCCGGAGACCAGGAAGAAGCGCGCGCCGCGACCGACCAGCGAGGCCAGCGTGAACGGCAGCAGGGCCATCGCCGAGGCGCCGGCGGCGATGGTGAACAGCTTGTACGGGATCGGCGAGAAACCGGCGATGAACACCACCCAGAAACCCCACACCGCGAACCACTCGATGGCCTGCGCGTAGCGCGCGCCGTAACCGGCCTCGACGATCAGCGGCTGCACCGCCTCGATCGCCAGCATCCCGATCAGGTAGCCGAACAGCCCGCCGAGCACCGAGGTCGCGGTGGTCAGCGCCGCGTAGAACCAGGCGCGCTCCGGGCGCGCCAGGCTCATCGGCGCCAGCATCACGTCGGGCGGGATCGGGAAGAACGAGGACTCGGCGAAGCTCAGGCTGCCGAGGTACCACGGCGCGTGGCGGTGGGCTGCCCACACCATCACCCTGGCGTAGAGGGCCGAGAACAGGCGCACTCAGGTCTTTCCCTGCAGCAGCGGGACGAAGCTGACGTAGGTCAGCAGCTGGTCCTCGAGACGGTCCGGGTGGCGGGTGATCAGGCGCAGCTCCTGCCCGCCCCGGTCACCGACGGGGATCACCAGGCGGCCGCCGACGGCCAGCTGCTCGAGCAGCGCCTCGGGGACCTGGGCCGGGGCCGCGGTGACCACGATCGCGTCGTAGGGCGCGTAGGCCGGCCAGCCCCAGCTGCCGTCGCTGAACTGGGTGTGCACGTTGTAGATGCCGAGCTCGCGGAACAGCGCCCGCGCGCGCTCGAGCAGCGCGGCGTTGCGCTCGACGCTGAACACGCGCGGCACCAGCCGGGCCAGCAGCGCCGCCTGGTAACCGGACCCGGTGCCGACCTCGAGCACCTTCTCGACCTTGCCCCCGGCGAGCACGCTGGCGGTCATCAGCGCGACGATGAACGGCTGCGAGATGGTCTGGCCGAAACCGATCGGCAGCGCGGTGTCCTCGTAGGCGCGGCTGGCCAGCGCCTCGTCGACGAACAGGTGGCGCGGGACGTTGCGGATCGCCTCGAGGACCGCCTCGTCGCTGATGCCCTCGGCACGCAGCCGGTTGAGCAGCCGCTCGCGGGTCCGCTGCGAGGTCATGCCGATGCCGTCCTGGTCCAGCGGGCGGATCACCGGGAGGCCTCCAGCCACGCGCCGACCCGGGGCAGCGCCGCATGCCGGGTCAGGTCGACGTGGATCGGCGTCACCGAGACGTAGCCGGCGCGCACGGCATGGAAATCGGTGCCCGCGCCGGCATCCTGCTCCGGTCCCGCCGGCCCGATCCAGTAGATCGGCCGCCCGCGCGGGTCGGTCGCGCAGACCACCGGCTCGGCACGGTGGCGGTGGCCGAGCCGGGTCGCGGCGAAGCCGCGGATCTCGTTCCACGGCAGGTCCGGGACGTTGACGTTGAGGATCGTGTCGGCCGGCAGCTCGGCCTGGTGCAGCCGGCGCACCAGCTGCAGCGTCGCCTCCGCGCCGCTGGCGTAGTGGGTGGCCTCGTAGCGCCCCATCGACACCGCGAGCGCCGGCAGGCCGAGGAAGCGCCCCTCCATCGCCGCGGCGACCGTCCCCGAGTAGATCACGTCGTCGCCGAGGTTGGGCCCCGAGTTGATCCCGGAGACCACCAGGTCGGGCTCCTCGTCGAGCAGCCCGGTCAGGGCGACGTGGACGCAGTCGGTGGGCGTGCCGTCGACCCGGGTGACGCCGTCGTGGGTCGAGAGTCGCAACGGCCGCTCCAGGGTCAGCGAGTTGCTCGCGCCGCTGCGGTTGCGGTCGGGCGCGACCACGGTCACCCGGTGCTCCGTGGCGAGCACCTCGGCGAGCACGCGCAGCCCCTCGGCCAGGTAACCGTCGTCGTTGCTGAGGAGGATGTGCATACGCTCGCCGCAGCGTCTGCGGGTGGCCAAAAGAGCAGGTACTATACCGCCAAAGCCCGACCCCTCCCACCGGCGCGAAGCCCTCCGCTACGGGGACAGACACGGTGAAGAAGCGCCCCGAGCAAGCTGCCGAAGACGACCCGGAAACGCTGTTCCGCGAGGCGATGGCCGGCGTCCGCCCGCTGTCCGCAGGGCGCGCCAGGGTC
>DATCZX010000236.1:0-10156 GCA_036525695.1 Gammaproteobacteria bacterium
GGCCCTGTCGCTGCAGTTCCGGCTCGAGCATACCTATGACGATTACGACGGGCGTGATCTCGGCGTGGAGAGCGGCAAGCGGCAGCTGGTTGGGGTCGATGCCAACTACGTGATCAACGACGAGTGGAAGCTGACCGGCTGGGTTACTCTGACCCGGGCCGAGATCGAGCAGTCTGCGACCGACCGGGATTCGGACGAGTGGGACGCGGACCTGGACCAGGTGGGCAAGGCGTTCGGCCTCGGCCTGCGCGGTACCCCGCGCGACGACCTGAATGTCGGCCTGGACCTGCAGTACGTGCGTGACGACAGCGAGCACGACGTCAGCGACCGCGATGGCCTGGATGCGCTGAAGCCTCTGCCGGACATCGAGTACGAGTTCTGGTCGGCCCGGGCCTTCGGCGAGTACACGCTGGACGCCAGCTCCGCCGTGCGCCTCGACCTGGTCTACGAGAAGCGCAAGGACGACGACTGGGTCTGGCTCGACGAGAACGGCGACACCTGGCACTACTACGACGGCACCGAGGTCTACCCGGAGCACGACGAGGACGTGGTCTTCGTCGGCATCAGCTACCGCTACACCTGGCGCTGAGCCAGGCCAGGCTGGCCCCCGGAACGGCCCGCCCCGGCGGGCCGTTCCGCGTCCGGGGCGGCTGGCCGGGCAGGCGGAAAGGGGTGCCCGCCCGGTCGCGAACCGGGATTTTCCGTGCCGACCCCTTGACTTCGCCCGACTCGCCCCTATTATTAGCACTCACCTGGCATGAGTGCTAACAGCGCTCATCACTTAAACCCCTGATTTCACAGGAGCGATTGGGAGACCCCAACATGAAGATTCGTCCATTGCATGATCGTGTGATCGTTCGCCGCACCGAAGAGGAGCGGACCACCCCCGGCGGGATCGTGATTCCGGACAACGCCGCCGAGAAGCCTTCCAAGGGCGAGGTGATCGCGGTTGGCAACGGCAAGATCCTGGACAGCGGCGACGTGCGCCCGCTGGACCTGAAGGTCGGCGACCGCGTGCTGTTCGGCAAGTACTCGGGCACCGAGGTCAAGGTCGACGGCGAGGACCTGCTGGTGATGCGCGAAGAGGACGTGATGGCGGTCCTCGAGGACTGAGCCGCGTCCCCCGGTCATTCACACCCTTCCGAATAGACTTTAGAGAGGTAGAGTTGCTATGGCAGCTAAAGATGTAAGGTTTTCCGACGACGCCCGCCAGCGCATGCTGCACGGCGTCAACGTCCTGGCCAACGCGGTCAAGGTCACGCTGGGTCCGAAGGGCCGCAACGCGGTGCTCGACAAGAGCTTCGGCTCCCCGACCGTGACCAAGGACGGCGTCTCCGTGGCCAAGGAGATCGAGCTCAAGGACAAGTTCGAGAACATGGGCGCGCAGATGGTCAAGGAGGTCGCCTCCCAGACCTCCGACGCCGCCGGTGACGGCACCACCACCGCGACCGTGCTGGCCCAGTCGATGCTGAAGGAGGGCCTCAAGGCCGTCGCCGCCGGGATGAACCCGATGGACCTGAAGCGCGGCATCGACCGCGCGGTGACCGCCGCGGTCGAGGAGCTGAAGGCGCTGTCGCAGCCCTGCGCCGACGACAAGGCGATCGCCCAGGTCGGCACCATCTCCGCCAACTCCGACGAGTCGGTCGGCAAGATCATCGCCGACGCGATGCAGAAGGTCGGCAAGGAAGGCGTGATCACCGTCGAGGACGGTTCGGGCCTGGAGAACGAGCTCGACGTGGTCGAGGGCATGCAGTTCGACCGCGGCTACCTGTCGCCGTACTTCATCAACGACCAGCAGACGATGAGCGCGGAGCTCGAGAGCCCGTACATCCTGCTGCACGACAAGAAGATCTCCAGCATCCGCGACATGCTGCCGGTGCTCGAGGGCGTGGCCAAGGCCGGCAAGCCGCTGCTGATCATCGCCGAGGACGTCGAGGGCGAGGCGCTGGCGACCCTGGTGGTCAACACCATCCGTGGCATCGTCAAGGTCGCCGCGGTCAAGGCGCCGGGCTTCGGTGATCGCCGCAAGGCGATGCTCGAGGACATCGCGATCCTGACCGGCGGCACGGTGATCTCCGAGGAGGTCGGCCTGACCCTGGAGAAGGCCACCCTGAACGACCTGGGTACCGCCAAGAAGATCCAGGTGACCAAGGAGAACACCACCATCATCGACGGTGCCGGCAGCCACGACGGCATCCAGGCCCGGGTCAAGCAGATCCGCCAGCAGATCGAGGAGACCACCTCCGACTACGACCGCGAGAAGCTCCAGGAGCGCGTGGCGAAGCTGGCCGGCGGCGTGGCCGTGATCAAGGTCGGCGCCGCGACCGAGGTCGAGATGAAGGAGAAGAAGGCCCGCGTCGAGGACGCCCTGCACGCCACGCGTGCCGCGGTCGAAGAGGGCGTGGTGCCGGGCGGCGGTGTCGCCCTGGTGCGCGCGCTGTCCAAGATCAAGGACATCTCCGGTGCGAACCACGACCAGGACGTCGGCATCAACATCGCCCGCCGGGCGATGGAAGAGCCGCTGCGCCAGATCGTCGGCAACGCCGGCGGCGAGGCCTCGGTGATCCTGAGCCAGGTCGCGGCCGGCAAGGATGCGTTCGGCTACAACGCCCAGACCGGCGAGTTCGGCGACATGATCGAGATGGGCATCCTCGACCCGACCAAGGTCACCCGCACCGCGCTGCAGAACGCCGCGTCGGTCGCCGGGCTGATGATCACCACCGAGGTGATGGTCGCCGAGATGCCGAAGGACGAGAAGGGCGGCGGCGCCCCGGGCATGGACGAGATGGGCGGCATGGGCGGCATGGGCGGCATGGGCGGGATGATGTAATCCCACCCGAGCGGCCCCAGGCCCTTCAGTGGAACCCCGCCGCGAGGCGGGGTTCTGCTTTTGCGGCCCCGGTCGGGGTCAGGCGAGAGGCGTGGTCGAAGCCATCGTGCCGGCCCGGAGCAGGGGGGATCGCGGCGAGGGCTGCCGCTGCGGCCCCGCGAGGGTCCTGCCCGTCGCGCTGGGAGCCGCCTGACCCGCCGGGCTCAGTCGAACGTGATGCCGCTCGACTTGCCCTTCTCGAGCGGGCTCTTGTCGTGGTCGGAGCGCATCACGCCCTCCTCGGGCTTGACCTCGGCGGGCTTCATGTCGCGCTCGTCGTCGACCGCCTTGCCCTCGGAGAAGTTGATCTTCAGCCGCAGGTTGTTGGCCGAGTCGGCGTTCTTGACCGCCTCGTCGATGCTGATGCGGCCGTCGCGGTAGAGCGTGAACAGCGCCTCGTCGAAGGTCTGCATGCCCGACACCTTGCCCTTCTCCATCACGTCCTTCAGTTCGCCGACGTCGCCGCGCTTGAGCAGGTCGCGCACCGTCGAGGTGCCGATCAGGATCTCGAAGGCGCCGACGCGCTTGCCGTCCAGCCCCTGGATCAGGCGCTGCGAGACCACCCCGCGGATGTTCAGCGACAGGTCGAGCAGCAGCTGGTTGCGCCGCTCCTCGGGGAAGAAGTTGATGATGCGGTCCATCGCCTGGTTGGCGTTGTTGGCGTGCAGCGTCGAGATCGCCAGGTGGCCGGTCTCGGCGAAGGCGATCGCGTGCTCCATGGTCTCGCGGTCACGGATCTCGCCGATCAGGATCACGTCGGGGGCCTGGCGCAGCGTCTCCTTCAGCGCGTCGTGGTAGGAGAGGGTGTCGATGCCGACCTCGCGCTGGTTGACGATCGACTTCTTGTGCCGGTGCACGAACTCGATCGGGTCCTCGATGGTGATGATGTGGCCGGTGCTGTTGGTGTTGCGGTGGTCGATCAGCGCCGCCAGCGAGGTCGACTTGCCCGAGCCGGTGCCGCCGACGAACAGCAGCAGCCCGCGCTTCTCCATGATCAGCTGCAGCACGATCTCGGGCAGGCCGAGCTTCTTCCAGTCCGGGATCTCGCTCTTGATCGCGCGGATCACCATCGAGACCTGGTTGCGCTGCTTGAAGATGTTGACGCGGAAGCGGCCGACGCCGGGCTCGGAGAGCGCCAGGTTCATCTCCGGCTTCTTCTCGAACAGGGCGATCTTGTCCGCGTCCATCACCCCGTAGGCGATCTCCTTGACCTTGTCCGGGGCCATCGGGGTCGGCTCGAGCGGCACCATCTTGCCCTCGATCTTGCACACCGGGGGGGCGCCGGTGGACAGGAAGATGTCCGAGCCGTCCTTCATCATCATGATCTTCAGGTAATCGCGGAATTCCATGGTCCTCTCCCGGGCAAGTGCGGGTGCAGACAAGCCACCCGCAGGATGGGATGATTATAGCCCGCACTGATCACTTGACCCGCCCGATGGCCAGCACGCCCAACGACGCCGCCACCGGCGCTGCCTCGCTGCCGCTCGACCACCTGCCGGAGGCGCTGCGCGGCGACGTGGCGCGCGCCTGGGACGACTACCTGCAAGCCGCCGCGGCCGCCGCGCTGGAGCCGGTCGACGCGGCGCGCCGGCGCGCGCTGGCGGCGGTCTGGGCCGGCAGCCGCTTCGTCGCCGACAGCTGCGCACGGGCGCCGGCGCTGCTCGCCGAGCTGGACGCCAGCGGCGACCTCGACCGCGCCTACGCCGACGGCGAACTGGCCGCGCGGGCCCGCGCGGCGCTGCAGGGCGTCGCCGACGACGCCGCGCTGGCGGTCGCGCTGCGCCGGCTGCGCCGCCGCGAGATGGTGCGCATCGCCTGGCGCGACCTGGCCGGAGAGGCCGCCCTGGACGAGACCCTCGAGGAGCTCTCCGCGCTGGCCGACGCCTGCCTCGCCACCGCCCTCGACCTGCTGCACGGCTGGCAGTGCGCGCAGTCCGGCGTGCCGCGCACCGCGGCCGGTGACGAGCAGCGCCTGGTGGTGCTCGGCATGGGCAAGCTCGGCGCCCGCGAGCTGAACTTCTCCTCCGACATCGACCTGGTGTTCGCCTACCCGGAGAACCACGACGCCGCCGGCTGCCGGGTCGCCTGCGAGCGCTTCTTCCAGCGCCTCGGCCAGCGCCTGATCCAGGCCCTCGACGCGGTCACCGCGGACGGCTTCGTCTACCGCGTCGACATGCGCCTGCGTCCCTACGGCAGCGCCGGGCCGCTGGCGATGAGCTTCGGCGCGCTCGAGGAGTACTACCAGTCGCAGGGGCGCGAGTGGGAGCGCTACGCGCTGATCAAGGCGCGCCCGGTCGCCGGCGACCGCGCCGCCGGCGAGCGGCTGCTGGAGCTGCTGCGCCCGTTCGTCTACCGCCGCTACGTCGACTTCGGCGTGTTCGACTCGCTGCGCGAGATGAAGGCGATGATCAACCGCGAGGTGCGGTTGAAGGAACTCGACGACGACATCAAGCGCGGTCACGGCGGCATCCGCGAGGTCGAGTTCGTCGGCCAGGCGTTCCAGCTGGTGCACGGCGGCCGCGAGCCGCGCCTGCGCGAGCGCGGCATCCTGCGCGTGCTGGCCACGCTGGCCGAGCTCGGCCAGCTGCCGCAGCACGCGGCCGTGCAGCTGGCCGCCGCCTACGACTTCCTGCGCCGCAGCGAGAACCGGTTGCAGGCCTACGCCGACCGCCAGACCTACGCGCTGCCGGAGGATGCCGCCGGCCGTGCGCGGCTGGCGTTCAGCATGGGCTACGACGGTTGGGACGCCTACGCCGTGGCGCTCGCCGAGCACCGCCGCCGCGTGCACGGTGACTTCGAGCAGCTGTTCGCGCTGCCCCAGGCCGAGAACTACGACGAGGCCGAGCACGACCTGATCGCGGTGTGGCACGCGTCGCTGGATGCCGAGGCCGCGGCCACGGTGCTGGCCAACGCCGGCTTCGACCAGCCGCAGGAGGCGGTCGAGCTGCTCGGCGGCCTGCGCCAGTCGCGCGCCTGCCGGGCGTCGTCGGCGGCCGGGCAGAAACGGCTGGAGCGCCTGATGCCGCTGCTGCTGGGTGCGGTCGGCGGTGCGGAGGCCCCGACCGAGTGCCTGCGCCGGCTGGTGCCGCTGCTCGAGCGCGTGGCGCTGCGCAGCGCCTACATCGCGCTGCTGGTCGAGAACCCGATGGCGCTGTCGCAGCTGGTCCGGCTGACCACTGCCAGCAGCTGGATCGCCGGCCGGCTGGCGCAGTACCCGTTGCTGCTCGACGAGCTGCTCGACCCGCGCACGCTGTACCGCCCGCCCGACCGGGCGCGGCTCGAGGCCGAGCTGCAGGCGCGCCTCGCGGGCGTCCCCGGCGACGACCTCGAGCAGCAGATGGAGGCGCTGCGCCACTTCAAGCGGACCAACGTGCTGCGCGTCGCCGCGGCCGACGTGGTCGACGCGATCCCGCTGATGGTGGTCAGCGACCACCTGACCTGGATCGCCGAGACGGTGCTCGGCGGGGTCGCGCGGATCGCCTGGGACGACCTGGTCGCCCGCCACGGCGTGCCCGGCTACGTGGTCGACGGCGAGCAACGCCAGGCCGGGCTCGGCATCGTCGCCTACGGCAAGCTCGGCGGCATCGAGCTCGGCTACGTCTCCGACCTCGACATCGTGTTCCTGCACGACAGCCGCGGCGAGGCGCAGCAGACCGACGGCGCGCGCCAGGTCGACAACGCGCTGTTCTTCGCCCGGCTGGCGCAGCGCATCATCCACATCCTGACCACGCTGACCGCCAGCGGCGAGCTCTACCCGGTGGACACCCGGCTGCGCCCGAGCGGCGCCTCCGGGTTGATGGTCAGCAGCCTCGAGGCGTTCGCGCGCTACCAGCACCAGGAGGCCTGGACCTGGGAGCGGCAGGCGCTGGTGCGCGCGCGCCCGGTGGCCGGCAGCGCGGCGGTCGCCGGGCGTTTCGAGGCGATCCGCCGCGAGGTGCTCGGCCAGCCGCGCGAGCGCGCGCAGCTGCGCCGCGAGGTGCGCGAGATGCGCGAGAAAATGCGTTCCCAGCTGGGCACTTCGGACCCCGCGGAGTTCGACCTGAAGCAGGACCCCGGCGGTATCGCCGACATAGAATTCATGGTTCAATATGGCACCTTGGCTTGGGCCAGCGAGCACCCGGCGCTGCTGGCCTGGACCGACAACATCCGCCTGCTCGAGACCTTCGCCAGCGAGGGCCTGCTGCCGCCGGCGGACGCCGCGCTGCTCAGCGACGCCTACCGCGCCTACCGCGCGGCCGGGCACCGGCTGACGCTGCAGGACCTGCCCGCACGCGTCCCCGCGGCGCGCTTCGCCGAGTTCCGTGACCGGGTGCTCGGGCTGTGGCGACGCTGGATGGAAGAGTGAACTGCACGGCCCCACGAACGCTGCCCGCAGGGCGGAGGTGACGAGATGTCCATGGCCGATCGCGACGGCGTGATCTGGTTCGACGGTGCGCTGGTGCCGTGGCGCGAGGCGCAGGTGCACGTGCTGACCCACTCGCTGCACTACGGCATGGGGGTGTTCGAGGGCATCCGCGCCTACCGCACCGACACCGGCCCCGCGGTGTTCCGCCTGCCCGAGCACACCCGCCGGCTGTTCCAGTCCGCGCACATCATGGGCATGCCGCTGCCGTACGACGAGGCCGCGGTCAACGCCGCGGTGCTCGACGTGGTGCGCGAGAACCGGCTCGACGGCGGCTACATCCGCCCGCTCTGCTTCTACGGCGCCGAGGGCATGGGGCTGCGCGCCGACAACCTGAAGGTGCACGTCGCCGTCGCCGCGTGGCCCTGGGGCGCCTACCTCGGCGCCGAGAGCATGGAGCGCGGCATCCGCGTGCGCACCTCCTCGTACACCCGCCACCACGTCAACGTGACCATGTGCCGGGCCAAGGCCAGCGGCCACTACGTCAACTCGATGCTGGCGCTGCAGGAGGCGCTGCGCTGCGGTTACGACGAGGCGCTGCTGCTCGACGCGCAGGGCTACGCCACCGAGGGCAGCGGCGAGAACCTGTTCCTGGTCCGCGACGGCGTGCTGTACACGCCGTCGGTCACCTCGGCGCTCGACGGCATCACCCGCGCCACGGTGATCACGCTGGCCGGTGAGGCCGGCTACCAGGTGCGCGAGAAGCTGATCACCCGCGACGAGGTGTACATCGCCGACGAGGCCTTCTTCACCGGCACCGCCGCCGAGGTGACCCCGATCCGCGAACTCGACGACCGGCGCATCGGCAGCGGCACCCGCGGCCCGGTGACCACCGCGCTGCAGGCGCGCTTCTTCGACGTGGTCCACGGCCGCGTGCCGGAACACGCCGGCTGGCTGACGCCGGTCGCCGCACCGCTGGCCCAGGCCGCCGGGGCCTGACCCGTCACCAGAGCATTGAACTACCGAGACGAGGATCGCGATGACCGCCACCCAGACCGAAGCGCAGGCGCGCACCCCGAACGACCAGCCCCGCTACGAGGTGACCCGTGCCGACCTCCCGCTGCACTGTCCGCTGCCGGGCATGTCCGGCTGGGACTCGCACCCGCGGGTCTACCTGCCGGTCAAGGAGCAGGGGCAGGCGACCTGCCCCTACTGCGGCGCCGAGTACGTCCTGAAGGATTGAGCCCGGCGACCGACCGCGGGCGCCGCGCATGAGCCGCCCGCCGCTGCGCGTGTGGCGCTTCGGCGACGGCAAGCCCGGTCACGACAGCCAGAGCCGCGGCCTGCTCGCGGCCCTGCAGCGGCGCGTGCCACTGCAGGTGCGCGAGGTCCAGGTGCCGTGGCCGTGGCGCAGCCTGCTCGGCCGCCTGCCGCTGCCGCCGGATGCCCCCCCGCCCGACCTGCTGCTCGGCGCCGGCCACGCCAGCCACCGCCCGCTGCTGCAGGCGCGCCGCCGTTTCGGTGGCCGCGCCGTGGTGCTGATGCGGCCGAGCCTGCCGGCCGCCTGGTTCGACCTCTGCCTGGTCCCCGAGCACGACGGCGCGCAGCCGTCGGCGCACGTGCTGCCGACCCGCGGCGTGCTCAACGCCGTGCAGGCGGTGGCCGGACCGCGCGACGGCAGCGGGTTGCTGCTGGTCGGCGGCCCGTCGCGGCACCACGCCTGGGACGGCGACGACCTGCTGGCCCAGGTCGCCGCGGTGGTCGACGCCGAGCCCGACCGGCCGTGGACGCTGACCACCTCGCGCCGCACCCCGGCCGCTTTCGTCGACCGGGTGCGCGCGCTGCAGCGGGCCCAGCTCGAGGTGCTGCCGGTCGGCGAGACCGCCCCCGGCTGGCTCGCCGGCCGCGTGGCGCGGGCCGAGGTGGCCTGGGTCAGCGAGGACAGCGTGTCGATGATCTTCGAGGCGCTGACCGGCGGGGCCCGCGTCGGCCTGCTCGCGCTGCCGCCGCTGGGCGGCACCGGGCGCGTGCTGCGCGGCCTCGACAGCCTGCTGCAGGCCGGCTGGGTGGCCACCTACGCGCAGTGGCTGCAGCACGGCACGCTGCCGCCGGCCCGAGCCGGCTTCAACGAGGCCGAGCGCTGCGCCGACCTGCTGCTGGAGCGCTGGTGGCCCGCCGCCTGACCGTGCTGCAGATGCTGCCGGCGCTGGAGTCCGGTGGCGTCGAGCGCGGCACCCTCGAGGTCGGCCGCCACCTGGTCGAGCAGGGGCACCGCTCGCTGGTGATCTCGGCCGGCGGGCGCATGGTCGAGCGGCTCGCCGCGGAGGGCAGCGAGCACCTTGCCTGGGACGTCGGCCGCAAGCACCCGTGGACGCTGCGCTGGGTGCCGCGGTTGCGCCGGCTGCTGGTGCAGGAACGGGTCGACATCCTGCACCTGCGCTCGCGCCTGCCGGCATGGGTCGGCTACCTGGCGTGGCGCGGCATGGACCCGGCGACGCGACCGCGGCTGGTCACCACCGTGCACGGCTTCTACACGCCCGGGCGCTACAGCAGCGTGATGGTGCGTGGCGAGCGGGTGATCGCGGTGTCGGAGGCGGTGCGGGAGTACATAAACGGTAACTACCCTGGCGTCGATCCTGCGCGCGTGCGGGTGATCCACCGGGGCATAGACCCTGCCGCGTATCCGTTCGGTTACGTGCCCCCCGCCACCTGGCTGGCTGGCTGGTACGAGTCGTTTCCCGAGACCGCGGGCAAGCAGCTGCTGACCTTGCCCGGCAGGCTGACCCGCCTGAAGGGGCACGGCGAGTTTCTGCAGTTGCTGCGGGCGCTGGATGGTGAGGGTCTCCCGGTCCACGGACTGATCGTCGGAGGAGCCCAGGCGGACAAGCAGGCGTACGCGGAGGAACTGCGGGTTCGCGTGGAAGAGCTTGGGCTTAAGCAGCGGG